>NZ_JAXUHN010000087.1:0-67733 GCF_035916875.1 Methylomicrobium sp. Wu6 | reverse complement strand
GCCTGTGGCTCCGGCTGCGCCTGTGGCTCCGGCTGCGCCTGTGGCTCCGGCTGCGCCTGTGGCTCCGGCTGCGCCTGTGGCTCCGGCTGCGCCTTGTCCGCTGGTCGAATAGTCGACATTCAAGACCGCCGCATGGCCGGAGGCCTTGCTTTCTTTGCTTTCCAGTTTAATATTCAGCGACTCTGTGCCCGTTAGCGCAAATCCTATCTGCGTTGCGCCCGCGTCGAGGGCGTCCTGAACATACGGGGTGACGTCGAATTCCAGCCATTGGTTGATTAGCCGGGGAGCGACATCCGGCGTCTGGATGATTTCATCGCCGAGGGGAGGCAAGATGAGATTGCCGACGGTCGTTTCGAGCCAGCCAAGATCCGCTTCCCGTAGGGATAATCTATATACCTTCAATTTGCCGGCAGTGTTCTTCTGGATGCCGGTGACAAACACCTTCAGTATCGCCTTGGATACGGTTGCGCCGGCGGGTGTGGATTTATTTAGATCGAATTTGAGATAGGTGTTGAATACCGATTTGCCGTTTGCGATCAGAAGCGTATTTTTGGTGCCGAAATTCTTGGTGAGGCCGGCTTTGACGTAGGTGTCCGCTACCAAGGTTGGATCACCGAACGCGATCGGCGAGGCGGCCAAGGTGGCAAGCGAGCCTATGAGCGTCAGTGATTTAACGCTAAAACGCTCTTTTTTTAGAGTTGTTTTGATTTTTTTCATAGTAATAAAAATATCTCTTGTGTTTTAAAATTATCGATAATACAAGTTCTTATTTTATGTTTTTAAAGGTCGTTCCAGTTTTTCTGGAAAAGGGTGCCATTGACAAATAAGTCTATTTGAACAATAAATAACATCGGGAATAAATAACTTGTATATCTAACAAAAAATCTAATTCATTTGATTAGTATATTTTAACTAATCAATATGAAGCGTAGCACAACTCGTTAAAGTTAAAAGGTCGCGGCTCACGGGAGATGCCGTGAAGTGGGGTCTGAGGGATAGGCCTCGGCAGCATAAACGGCTTGCAAGAGGGGGGGCGTTCAAGGCAGGATTATTCATCGCGGCGGGTTGGCGATCGCCGGGCTGCTGCGGTGATCCCATGCCTCGCAAATTAATGCTAAAATGCATCGTTTGAATTCTTCGGCGAGGCTCCATGAACGCTCCTGCGGCACTGTACCAATCGGCACTGACTTCCTTAAAACTCCGTGCGCGCGGCAAGGTGCGCGATATTTACGACATCGACGACCGGCACATGCTGATCGTGACGACCGATCGACTGTCCGCATTCGATGTGATTCTTCCCGATCCGATTCCGGGCAAGGGACGTGTGCTGACGCATATCTCGAACTTCTGGTTTGCGAAAATGCGGCATGTAATTCCTAATCATCTGGTCGATCTCCCGCTCGAGCAGATTATTCCCGATCCCGCCGAGCGCGCGCAGGTCGAAGGTCGCTCGATTGTGGTGAAGAAGCTGAAGCCGTTGCCGGTCGAAGCGATCGTGCGCGGTTATTTGATCGGCTCCGGTTGGAAGGATTATCTGAAGACAGGCGCAGTCTGCGGCATCACGCTGCCCGAAGGCCTGCAACAGGCTCAGCAATTGCCCGAGCCGATCTATACGCCGTCGACGAAGGCCGAAGTCGGTGTGCACGATGAAAATGTGACCTTTGCCAAAACGGTCGAATTGATCGGCGAAGACCTGGCCAATCAGGTGCGAGAAACCAGCCTGTGGCTTTATAAGGAAGCCGCCGCCTATGCGAAAGAGCGCGGTATCATCATTGCCGATACCAAGTTCGAATTCGGCGTCGATGCGGACGGCACGCTGTATCTGATCGATGAAATCCTGACGCCGGATTCGTCCCGCTTCTGGCCGGCCGATCAATACCGGGTCGGTATCAGTCCGCCGAGTTTCGACAAGCAATATGTACGAGATTACCTTGAAACGCTCGATTGGAATAAAACCGCGCCGGGACCGTCATTGCCCGCCGAGGTGGCGGAATATTGCGCGGCCAAGTACCGGGAAGCGGAAGTCCGCCTGACCCAATAAGACGGATAATCAATGAAAATCATTTCCTGGAATGTGAACGGCATTCGCGCGGTGCAAGGCAAGGGCTTTGCCGACACGTTGGCGCGGCTCGATGCGGACTGCATCTTGTTGCAGGAAACCAAGGCGCAGGTCGATCAGATCGAGAAGGCGCTGGAAGGTATAGACGGTTATCATCTCCATTCGAACTCGGCCGAACGCAAGGGCTATTCGGGCGTGTCGTTGCTATCTCGGCATGCGCCGCTCGCGGTCACCAACGATATCGGCATTGATGAGCACGACTGCGAGGGCAGGGTGCTGGCCGCCGAGTTCGAGTCGTTCTTTCTGGTGAACGTGTATGTGCCGAATGCGGGGCAGGAACTGGTCCGCCTCGATTACCGGCAGACCTGGGATACCGAGTTTCTGGCCTACCTGACGAAATTGCAAAGCCGCAAGCCGGTGATCGTTTGCGGCGATTTCAATGTCGCACACTGCGAAATCGACATCGCGCGGCCGAAGGCGAATTACAATAAATCGGCCGGTTACACGCAGGTTGAAATCGACGGTTTCAGCCGCTTCATCGACGCCGGCTTCGTCGATACCTTCCGCCATTATCATCCCGATACGGTCGCCTACAGTTGGTGGAGTTTCCGCGCCAATGCCCGCGCAAAGAACATCGGTTGGCGGATCGATTACGTGCTGACCAGCAAGACGCTGATCGATCGGGTCAAACAGGCGTTCATTCTACCGGACATCGTCGGCTCGGACCATTGCCCGGTCGGTATCGAAATCGACCTGTAGCCGATGCTTATGCAAGAACAATGGATGCGCGCGCATCGCACGGCGCTCGCGGACTGCAAAAAATGCCCGTTGATGATTGGCCCGGTGGTTAGCGGCAGCCCGGTATTTTCGCCGATTTTATTGATCGGTCAGGCGCCCGGCGACAAGGAAGGCGGGTTCGGCAAGCCGTTCGCCTGGACCGCCGGCAAGACGATGTTCAAGTGGTTTGAACGGATCGGACTGGATGAGGAAACCTTCAGAAGCCGGGTCTATATGGCGGCCGTGTGCCGCTGCTTTCCCGGTAAAAATCCAAAGGGCGGCGACCGGGTGCCTAGTTCTGATGAAATCGGTAATTGTACGGGTTGGTTGCAGGCCGAAATCGACTTGTTGAAACCCGCGTTGATACTGCCGGTCGGCAAACTCGCGATCAGCCAGTTGATCGAGGTCAATAAATTGAACGAAGTGGTCGGCAAAGTGCACAAGGTCACCTTTCACGGTCATCAAGCCGAGGCGATTCCACTGCCGCATCCGTCCGGCGCATCGACCTGGCACAGGATGGAGCCGGGCATCACGCTGCTGGAATCCGCTCTGTCCCTTCTGGAAGCGCATCCGGCCTGGCGGCAAGTTTGCGAAGGCTGATTGCAGCGTTTGTCTCAAATCAGTCCATGCTCCGCAAACGAATACGGCATGCCGTCGCCGATGATGAAATGATCCAGCACTCGTATATCGAATAACGCCAATGCCTGTTTTAATTTATCGGTGATTTGCCGGTCCGCCTGGCTGGGTTCGGCGATGCCCGAGGGATGATTGTGCGCGAAGATCACCGCGGCCGCGTTGTGATGCAGCGCTTTTTTCGCGACTTCGCGCGGATACACCGCCGCGCCGTCGATCGTGCCCTTGAACAGCTCTTCCAGTTGAATGACCCGGTGTTGGTTATCCAGAAATAGGCAGGCGAAGACTTCATAACTGTAGCCACGAAGCTGTGCGCTCAAATAAGCCCGTGTCGTCTCGGGGTTGGTCAACGCATTGCCGCGCTGCAACACTTCCTTGAAATGCCGCCGCGCCATTTCCATCACCGCCTGCATTTGCGCGTATTTGGCGTCGCCGAGGCCGTTCGCCTGACAAAAACGCTGCCGGTCCGCATCGAGAAGGGCTTTAAGCGAGCCAAAATCACAGAGCAGTTCGCGCGCCAAATCCACAGCCGATTTGCCGGGTGTGCCGGTGCGCAAAAATATCGCCAGCAGTTCGGCATCGGTCAGCGCGCCTGAACCGCGCTGCAACAATTTCTCCCGCGGCCGGTCTTCCACGGCCCAATCTTTAATCCCCATGCAAAATTCTCCTGTCCAGAAAAAAAAGATTCAACCTGGAAGTTAAGCATAGAAGAATTCGCCCATCCTTGCCATAATGCGCATTTTTGACCCTGTTCAGAATGAACGAACCAAAACGAATTTTATTGGGTGTCAGTGGCGGCATTGCGGTTTACAAGTCGGCGGAACTGGTGCGATTGTTGCGCAAACAAGGCATGGAGGTGCGCGTGGCGATGACCGCCGCAGCCGCCAAGTTCGTTACTCCGCTGACGTTTCAAGCCTTGTCCGGCAACGCGGTGCATTGCGATTTACTGGACGCCGAAAGCGAAAACGCGATGGATCATATTAGCTTCGCGCGTTGGGCAGATTTGATGATCATCGCGCCGGCAACGGCCAATTTGATAGCAAAGTTGAGCCATGGATTGGCCGACGATTTACTGACGACACTGTATCTGGCGGCGACTTGCCGGGTCTATGTAGCGCCGGCGATGAATCAGGCGATGTGGAGCAAGCCAGTCACTCAGGAAAATATTGCCGCCTTGCGGCGGCATGGCGTGCATTTGATCGGCCCTGCTCAAGGCGAGCAGGCCTGCGGTGAAACCGGTTTCGGGCGGATGTCGGAGCCCCAGGAAATTTGCGCCGCACTACTGACGGTTTCCTCCGGGCTCTGCCTGCAAGGCTTGAAAGTTCTGATCAGCGCCGGCCCGACGCGGGAGCCCTTGGACCCGGTGCGCTACATCACCAACCGCAGTTCGGGCAAAATGGGTTATGCCTTGGCCGAAGCGGCAAGAAACGCGGGCGCAACGGTCACGCTGGTCTCGGGGCCGACGCAGTTGCCGTCGCCCGAGCAAATCGATCTGGTTCGCGTCGAAACGGCCGCTGAAATGTACGATGCGGTGATTACCCGCGCCGAAAATCATCATGTTTATATCGGCGCGGCCGCGGTCGCCGATTACACGCCTGTCGAAGTGCGGCCGGAAAAAATCAAGAAGCAGGACGAACAAACCACGCTGGCTTTGCACAAGACCAAGGATATTCTGGCTGAAGTCGCGTCATTGAGAGTTCGCCCCTTTACGGTCGGCTTTGCGGCCGAAACGACCGACCTGGAAGCTTACGCATTGGACAAACTGGCGCGCAAGAATCTCGATATGATCGCGGCCAATTGGGTTGGGCAGGCGCAAGGGGGCTTTGACAGCGAACAAAACGCGCTGGAGGTTTTTTGGAAAGGCGGTAGGGAAACACTGGCGATGACCGGCAAGAATCGCTTGGCCGAACTGTTGATCGGGCTGATTGCGGAAATTCTAAAAGCCAAAGTATAAGGATGTGGAAATGAATTCTTGCAAAATTCGTTTAATGTTTTTCCAAACAGTTTCTCAAAGTTGTGTTTGCGGCGTGGATCAAATCATCCATTGTCTGGGATTGTCCGTCATACGTTGCCAAACCGATACGGAAAGTCAGCGGCGTTGCCGGCCAGCCGATTGAGGTCTTCGCAAGGACTGATTCGACCGATTCGTGAATTCTTTTCGCGACATGCAGCGCCCCTTCTTCATAGGTATTCGGAAGAATCACCGCGAAGCTATTGTCACCGTAACGGCAGACAAAATCGGTCGGTCTTGACGAAATGCATTTGATAGCGGCGGCGATCGCATTTAGGCACCGGCTTCTGGCCTCGCCTTCATTTGTCTCATGCGGCTGAGTTATATCGCCGATTACGCACATCAACAGGGACAAATGACGGCTTTCGCGTTTGGCCATTTTTATTTCCTTGTTCAGGGTTTCCTCAAAGTAACGCCGATTGGCCAGGCCGGTGATTTCGTCATACATCGCTAGCTTAAGAAGCGCCAGATTCGCGGCGATCAGGTCTTTTTTGGCCACCAGCAGATTCTGACGCGTAATATAAATTCTTTCCAGCGCGATCACCTGCGTCAGGATGCGTTGACGGCTTACGGGTTTTGAAAGCAGCGCGTCGGCGCCTGCGAGTATCGCGTTCGCAAAAGCTTCATCATCAGTTTCCGAACTCAACGCCAGGATCGGAAACCAATCGCTTTTATGCTCCGTTCTGATCGATTTGATCGCTTCGAAGGCGCGCTCCCGGCCGAAATCCACATCAATAAAAACGAAATCGACTTCATGAGACTGGAAATACCGCAGCGCTTCTTCCGTGTCGCTGGCATGGTGAAAGGCATGGCCCAATGAGGTTAGGCATTGATCCAGGATGAATCGGCACACTTCACTTTTTTCTATTATCAGAATCTTCATCGTGTTGCCTAGAGATAATATCGATACAAGCAGTCTAGTTGATTTTAAATTTTAGGCGAAGTCTAGCTCTTGCGAGCGGTTTTGGCATGTCAGGACTCGAAAAATATTCACCAAATATTGGCGTTCGTTTGCGAATGGCTTCCGTTCTATATTTTTATTGAAATGCGGAAGCTAATCTTCTATGCTCGTTGGCTGAGGTGAAAAAAACTGAACGCTAGCCTTGGCTGATTAAGCCCTTCCCAAAAATACAGGAGACTCTATGAAGATTGGTGTACCAAAAGAAATTCATCAGGGCGAAAAACGCGTCGCGCTGACGCCGGAGACCGCCGAACAAATTATGAAGCTGGGTTTTTCGGTTTGTATCGAAAAAGGCGCGGGGCAGGGCGCGAATATTTCGGACGAGGCTTACAAGGAGGCGGGTGTGGAAATCGTCGATGATGTGAAGTCATTGTGGCAGGGTTCCGACATTGTGATGAAAGTGAGGGCGCCGGAGCGCCACCCGGAACTGGCGATAGACGAAACCGATTTGCTTCGCGAAGGCGGCAATCTGATCAGTTTTATTTGGCCGGCGCAAAATGAAGCACTAATGAAGACACTGGCCGCAAAACAGGCGACCGTGCTGGCGATGGACAGCGTGCCGAGAATGTCGCGGGCGCAAAAGCTCGATGCGTTGAGTTCGATGGCCAATATCGCGGGCTACCGGGCCGTGATCGAGGCGGCTCAGCATTTTGGCCGTTTTTTCACCGGCCAGATTACCGCGGCCGGCAAGATTCCGCCCGCGAAAGTGTTGGTGATCGGCGCGGGGGTGGCCGGTCTCGCCGCGATTGGCGCAGCGAAAGGCATGGGCGCGATTGTCCGGGCGTTTGATACCCGCCCCGAAGTGAAGGAACAAATCGAGAGCATGGATGCCGAGTTTCTGATGCTCGATTTCAAGGAAGAAGGTTCAGGTGCCGGCGGTTACGCGAAGACGATGTCCAAAGAGTTCATCGAGGCAGAAATGGCCTTGTTTGCGCGCCAGGCGATGGAAGTCGATATCATCATCACGACCGCATTGATTCCCGGCAAGCCCGCGCCGGAGCTGATTACGACGGGCATGGTCGAGTCGATGAAACCGGGTAGCGTGATCGTCGATCTGGCTGCCGAGCAGGGGGGTAATTGTGCGCTGACCGAGAAGGACAAAGTGGTGGTCAAGCATGGCGTTACGATCATCGGCTATACCAATCTGCCGAGCCGATTGGCGAATCAGTCCAGCCAGCTTTACGCGACCAATTTGCGGCATTTGTTGACCGAACTGAGCCCGCAAAAGAACGGCGAGATCAACGTGAACATGGAGGATGAAGTGATTCGCGGCGCGACCGTGATCAAGGAAGGCAAGATTACCTGGCCGCCACCTCCGCCGAAATTATCGGCCGCGCCCGCACCGCAAACAGAAGCGCCGGCCAATCCGGGTGTGGCGGAAAAAGCCAAGAAAAATAATCGTTTGATTCCTGCGGCGGTCAGGCCGTTTATTCCGCTGGTGATCGGCGGTCTCGCGCTTTACGGTCTCGGTTCGGTCGCGCCGGCATCGTTCATGACGCATTTTACCGTGTTCGTATTGGCCTGCTTCGTCGGCTATCAGGTGATCTGGAATGTGACGCCGTCGCTGCATACGCCGCTGATGAGCGTCACCAATGCGATCAGCGGCATCATCGTGATCGGCGCACTGGTACAGGTCTCCGCCCCGGCGATTATGATCAGCGTACTGGCTGGACTCGCGATTCTGATCGCCTCGATCAACATCGCGGGTGGTTTTTTGGTGACACGGCGCATGCTCGAAATGTTCAGAAAATAAGAATAAGGAAAAATCATGTCACAAAGTTTAGTCACAATGTCTTACATTGCTGCGACGGTGCTGTTCATTTTGAGTTTGAGCGGCCTTAGCAATCAAGAAACCGCGCGGCGCGGCAACTACTATGGCATGCTCGGCATGGCAATTGCGATTGTCGCGACCGTGATGAGCGGCTCGGTCACATCGTATGCGATTTTGATCTCCGCCTTGCTGTTCGGCGGCTCGATCGGCTTCATGGCCGCGAAAGAAGTCGAGATGACGCAGATGCCCGAACTGGTTGCGATCATGCACAGTCTGGTCGGGATGGCGGCTGTGCTGGTCGGTTATGCGAATTTCATGGATGAAAGCGGTACGCTGTCCGGTATCGAAAAGACGATCCACGAAACCGAAATCTATGTCGGCATCCTGATCGGCGCGGTGACTTTTTCGGGTTCGGTGATCGCGTTCGGCAAGTTGAGCGGACGCATCAACGGCAAACCGCTGTTGTTGCCGGCCCGTCACTGGCTGAATTTGGGCTTATTGATCGCTGTCGTTTTTTTGGGTTATCTGTTTTTGCAACAGGCCGAAACCGGCGGCGGCACCATTCCGCTCCTGGTCATGACTGCGATTTCACTCGTGTTCGGCGTGCACATGGTGATGGCGATCGGGGGAGCCGATATGCCGGTCGTGGTGTCGATGTTGAACAGTTATTCCGGATGGGCCGCGGCTGCGACCGGTTTCATGTTGAGCAATGATTTGCTGATCGTGACCGGTGCGTTGGTAGGCAGCAGCGGCGCGATCCTGAGTTATATTATGTGTCGGGCAATGAACCGCAATTTCGTCAGCGTGATCGCGGGCGGTTTCGGTACCGGCACCGGTGGCGAAGCGGCGGTCGTCGAAGGCGACGTGCAGCCGATCGATGCGGAAGAAACCGCGCAGCAATTGCTCGGCGCAAAAAACATCATGATCATTCCGGGCTACGGTATGGCGGTCGCCCAGGCCCAGCATACGGTCAACGAAATCACCAAACTTCTGCGGGATAAAGGCAAAAAAGTCCGTTTCGGCATCCATCCGGTCGCAGGAAGGATGCCCGGCCACATGAACGTGCTGTTGGCCGAAGCGAAGGTGCCGTATGACATCGTCTATGAAATGGACGAAATCAACGAAGACTTCCCGAATGTCGATATCACGATGGTGATCGGCGCGAACGATATCGTCAATCCGTCCGCATTGGACGATCCGAACAGCCCGATTGCCGGCATGCCGGTTCTTGAATGCTGGAAAGGCGGTATGACGATCGCTATGAAGCGCAGTATGGCGTCCGGCTATGCGGGCGTGGGTAATCCGCTGTTCGTGCTCGACAATACACGGATGTTGTTCGGCGACGCAAATGATAGGCTGCAGGCGGTGTTGAAGGCGTTACGCAGTTGATTCGGCATTGAAACGATAGGATAAATTGAGGTGTTTGGTGTAATTCTTTCGCCACGTCATTCTGTCCTATGGAACGCCAGGTTTATATTCGGCAACTGTTCTGTCCACAGATCCCTCACGTGGCGGCGTTGCCGATATCCGTTCCGGTATGGCGGCTTTGTGTATGACCCGAGGTGTAGGCCCGAGGCGCTATACTGAAGAGGGTAATGGCCTAACAGTTTTTGTTGATGTGGTATAATAAAAGGGGATTTGACATAGATTTCACACGATTTGTCCGCAAGAACCGATATTCTGAACTATCCGGTTTGTTTTAAAATCTCATTTTTCATCATAACATCCAGTTATCTTTAAATATTCGCGAATTAATGTAATGGGAATTCGATCTCTTAATGCTGTATTGACCTTAAGTCTCCTGGCGTCCGCTTCGGCGTTTGCGACAACGTACGATATGCCGAGCAATGGCGACACGGTCGTCATGGAGTACGCTGATCCTGTCGCATTTACCCATGCGGAACAGGATGAAACGTTGCTGGACGTGGCGTTGCGTTATCGGTTGGGGCAAGCGGAAATCGTACGACTGAATCAGAAAGTCGATCGCTGGCATGTCAAAAAAGGTGAGATCGTGCGCATCGCCAACCGGCGCATTCTTCCTGATACGCCGCATGACGGCATCACGCTGAATCTGTCCGAATACCGGATGTATTATTATCCGCCCGGCGGTCGGCAGGTTATGTCATTTGCGCACGGCATCGGCCGGCAGGATTGGAAGACGCCGCTCGGTAAAACCACGGTAATTAAAAAAGTGAAGGATCCGAGCTGGCATCCGCCCGAGTCTATCCGGCGCGAACATGCCGCAATGGGTGATCCGTTGCCCGAAGTCGTGCCGCCCGGCCCGCACAATCCGCTCGGCGCCTATGCGTTGTATCTAAATCTGCCGGGTGATTACCGGATCCACGGCACCGACATCGACAAGATTTATGGCATTGGCATGCAGATCACGCACGGTTGCGTACGGATGTATCCTGAAGACATTGCCGAGCTATACAGCCACGCGCCGGTCGGTACGACAGTCTATATCGTCAAGCAACCGATCAAGGTCGGTTGGCTCAATAATACGTTGTATATCGAGGCGCATCCGGATCTGGAAGGCGAGGAGATGAGTCAGGATCAACGCTATGCGGTGGCGCTCGACTTGATCCGGAAAGTAACGAAAGAGGAAATGCCTGATTTTGATCAAACAGCCTTGAATCAGGCCTTGCATGCGCTCGACGGCGAACCGACGCCGATTTATGAAAGACTGCCTCCACTGGAGCAACAGCCTGAGGGTGCGCAGCAACGGGAAGCCCACGGGGCGTCATCGGACGGCTATTATCACGGAACCTAAATAACCCTGACGCCGGCTTTCCCGGACCGGCGTCATCCTTGTCCTGTCGATTCGCTTTTTAATTCGCGCGAGAGCAGATTCTGCACTGCTGTGGCCGGGGATAATCCCTCATATAAAACTTTATAGGTTTGCTCGGTAATCGGCATGTCGATCGCATGCTTTTGGGAGAGCAGGTAAGTTTCTTTTGCGGCCAGCACACCTTCGATTTCCTGGCCTATCTCGCGCATCGCCGGCTGCAACGCTTGTCCGCGCCCGAGCGCAATGCCGAGACGCCGGTTTCTGGACTGGTTATCGGTGCAAGTCAGAATCAGATCGCCGAGTCCGGCCAATCCCATGAAGGTTTCCTGATGCCCGCCGAGACGAAGACCGAGCCGGATGATTTCTGTCAGCCCGCGAGTAATCAACGCCGCCCGGGTATTGGCGCCGAAGCCCAAACCGTCTGCAATGCCTGCGGCGATCGCCATCACGTTTTTGACCGCGCCACCGACTTCGACGCCGACGATGTCGGCGCTCGTATAAGTCCGAAACCGATTGCTGTGAAACAGTTGGGTCAACTCATTCGAGAACGCCGGGTAAGGGGAAGCTATCGTAATTGCGGTCGGCAATTCGGCCGCAACTTCATGCGCAAAAGTCGGCCCCGACAACACAGCCGCCGGCGTCTGCGCTGTAAACAGCGCCGCCACCAGTTCGTGCAACAGAGAACCGTTATCGGGGTTGAAGCCTTTGGTTGCCCAGGCAATCCGGATGTTGGCTGCCGTAAGCGGCCGGAGTTGCTCCAGCGTAGTTTTAAAAGCGTGGCTCGGCACCGCGATCAGTAACAGGTCGGAGAAACGGCTGACTTCCTGTAAGTTGGCGGAGACTGACAAGTTCCAGGGAAACACGGCGCCGGGCAAATAACGTTTGTTTTCCCGGCCGTCGGCCAGCGTGGCAACATGCTGCGGATGATGTCCCCAAAGCAAAACATCGCAGCCGGTTCTTGCCGCCTGGATTGCGAGTGCTGTTCCCCATGAACCGGCGCCCAGAATGCCGATTTTTCTTGCTGTCATTGCTTAATTTAGGCTTTCCTTGGCGGGAACTTGGTTTTGCACTTGTTGCAAGTGTTGTGCATACAAGGCGTCAAAATTGACCGGGGCCAATAAAAGCTGTGGAAAGCCGCCTTTGGCGACCAGGTCGGACACCACTTCGCGGGCGTAAGGAAACAGAATGTTCGGGCAAAAACTGCCGATCATAGGTCCCAGTTCCTGTTCGGTGAAACCGGCGATCGTAAAGATGCCGGCCTGGTTCACTTCGACCAGATAGGCGGTGGCGTTGGAGATTTTGACCGTAATCGTTGTCGTCAATACGATTTCGTACAAGTTTTGATCGATCGTTTCGACACGGGTGCTCAGGTTGAAATCGACGATCGGTTCCCATTTCTCCATGAAGATTTTCGGGGAGTTCGGCGTTTCAAAAGATATGTCTTTTGTATATATTTTTTGGATAGCGAATTGTTTTTCGACGTTTTGTTGTTCTTCGGCCATGATAGCTTTTTAATGAAAGGTGGATAGTTTTGGGATTATGCGCCGTCTTGATGACAGCGGTTTTAAATGAAATCCTTAAAAATGCAAGTTACGGCTTATGCCCGTAAATTGCATTTTTGTCGGGATTCAATGCAGTGGTTTTAAGACCGGAGCGGATTACCTAGACGCTCGCTTTTTGCTTGCGTTGGGTGGTTATTGGTAGTTTGTAGTCTTCGGTCCAGGCATCCATGCCGCCGGTGATTACGAAAATCTGCTCGAAACCCGCCTTGGCCAAGGTTTTGGCGGCGGTTAGCGAGCGGGTGCCGTTCTGGCAGACGACCAGTAATGGCGCTTTTTTGTCGCTGGTGAGTTTTGGCAATTGCTCGCTCAGTTTGCTGAGTGGCGCATTGATTGCCTTTTCAATGTAGCCTTGGGCGTAATCGGGCGCTTCGCGCACATCGATAATTTGGATGTCGCTTTCGTTCATCTTTGCGACCGCGAGCATCGGCGTGATCGGGTTGAATTTTTTGAAAGCGGTATCGAAAAATTCCTGAATCAACAGATAGGTGACGACTGCCAGGGCAAGCGAATAAACATAGTGATTAAAAATAAATTCAAAAAGACGTTGCATGGATGGATGGATGGTTGAAACAAATGATAAAGGTAAACAGGTAAATCTAAAGCCGCGAGCAAAATACTTCGCGCATCATGTTGATCAGTTGCAGCATGCGGTTGTCATCGATGTAGTAGTAGACCCGGTTGGCTTCTTTTTTAGAGCCCAGAATGTTCTTTTCCCGAAGTATTGCCAAGTGTTGAGAGATGTTGCTTTGCGAGGTGCCGACCTGTTCGACGATGTCCTGCACACTGACCGAGTTGGTGCCCAAAACGCACAATATCTTCAATCGTAAAGGATGTGACATCGCCTTGATGCAACGCGCGGCTCGATTGATGTCCTTGTCGTCGTATATCGGAAGTTTATTCAGCATATCCATAAGATCTGACCTTCAGGACGTTTTTTGTGTTTTATTGAAAAAAGGCGGCCGCAATGAATTATTTTTACACAAGGATTGCCAACGTGTATTAATATAATGGACGCTTAGTAGCCCTATCTTGCGTATACCTTAAGCATGAAAGCCTAGTAATCGGTGCTATGATACATTAGTTTTATCTCTTGGGGGTAATGGATTTGTAATAATGGTTCATTGGCGTAGCGTGCATGGCTGAAGGTGGCGCGGATCTAGATTTTTGTGTTTGTGACTGGAGAAATTTTAAAGATGTTGAATCGGCCAAGACCCTTAGTTTTGTTAATTCTCGACGGCTTCGGGTGCTCGCTCGAAAAACAATACAATGCCATTGCGGCGGAAAAAAAACCTTGCTGGAACAAACTGCAGGCAGATTATCCGATGACCTTGTTGAATTGTTCCGGCGCCGTGGTGGGTCTTCCGGACGATCAGATGGGCAATTCGGAAGTTGGACATATTCATATCGGCACCGGCCGTTATGTGTCGCAGTATTATACTAAGGTCAATGATGCGATCCGGGACGGCAGTTTCTTTATCAATGAGGTCTTGTGCAAGGCGGTCGACATCGTCAAGGAAAAAGGCAAAGCGCTGCACATCATGGGACTGCTTTCACCGGGCGGCAATCTTTCAGACTTGGCACCGACCATGTTGGACATTCTGGGCGTTCCTCAGCCTGTGGAAATGACGGATAGATCATTGCTGGCCGCGCACTAAGCGAGAGATGCGGACAAGGATTGTAGCCTGCATCGTTTTGGGGATGCTGGCTAAGGAATGTGTTGCCGAGGAGGTCACCCTCAAGGGCGACTTGGGCGTGGTTCAGTCCAGCATCGCAGCAGTCAAGAAAAAAATACAAGCGATGCTGCTTCAAAAGGATGCGGTGGCGGAGCAACTCGCCGATATCGAGAACCGCTATGGCGAAAGTGCGGCGACGTTGAAAAGGTTGCAAGACGACATCTTGCAAAATCGTAGCCAAATGAAGCTGATCCGGCAGGACATTGTATTGCAGAAGGATGAGATCGCACTGCATAACAAGGCGTTGGCGGCGCAGTTGCGCGCCGATTTCGTCATGAGCCGGACCGGAAAATTGAAGTTGATTCTGAATCATCAGGACCTCGCGAAGGCGAATCGGATGGTGGTCTATCATGATTATTTGCGCCGGCAGCGGCTGAAGAAGCTGGTGGTGATGCAAAAGTCTGTCGCCGGGCTTGCTGAATTGGAGAACCGACAAAGGGAGGAAGCGATGCTGATGGAGCGCGATGTCGAGAAAAACCGCATCGAGCAAAGTGCGCTTGAATTGTTGCGGAATGAAAGAAACAAGCTGCTCGCCGAAATCGAGCAGGACTATTCGTCCGGCGAGCAGCAGCTCAATCGGCTGAAAGAAAGCGAAAATGAACTGAAGACGCTGATCGACACGCAGGCGAAATGGGAGAATCCGCCAGTGGACGGTCAGGAGCCGGAAACTGTTGGTATGAATGTTCAGTCTCAAAGCGAGGAGCAGGGCGCTCCCAGCGGCGCCGGGAAACCGGCCTCGGCCGATTTCGAGCGGCTCAAGGGGCAATTGCCCTGGCCGGTTTCGGGTAAATCGGCTGCCAATGGGATGCAGAGCCTCTGGGACGGCATTCTGATCGATGCGCCGGAAGGCACGGAGGTCCGCGCAGTGGCCCGCGGCAAGGTCGTTTATTCGCAATGGCTGTCGGGATACGGGTTATTGATGATTCTCGATCACGGCAATGGCTTCATGACCTTGTATGGTTTTAATCAGAGCCTCTACAAACGGGTCGATGAATGGGTCGATGCGGGAGATGTGGTCGCCGGCGCGGGTCAAAGCGGCGGGCGGTCGCAGTCGGGATTATATTTTGGCATTCGCAAGAATGGCAAACCGGTTGATCCTTTGGCATGGTATCCGGGATAAGCCATGAAAGAAGTTAGCTAGGTAGTGAAACACATTTAGGAATCGAGTATTTGGGGTAGCAAGGCGCATGCAGAAAAAAAAGACATTTTTTATTTTGTCCTTAGGGATTATGTTGGGCGTATTCATCAGCATCGGCGGTACTGTGCTGGCCGAACTGAACAAAGCCAACACGGCGGAGAGCGAAACGGAAGCTTTGCCTTTTGAGGAACTCAGGACATTCACCGAAATTTTCGGACGGATTAAACGGGATTATGTGGAGCCCGTGTCGGACAAAAAGCTGTTGGAAGACGCGGTGCGCGGCATGCTGAGCGGACTCGATCCGCATTCGGCCTATCTGGTGCCCGAAGAATACCAGGAGCTGAAGGAAGGCACGACCGGCCAGTTTGGCGGCTTGGGCATCGAAGTTACGATGGAAAACGGCTTTATCAAAGTCGTATCGCCGATCGATGATACGCCGGCCCAACGGGCCGGGCTGAAAACCGGCGACCTGATCATCCGCTTGGACGACAAGCCGGTCAAGGGCATGAGCCTGGTCGAGGCGGTGAAGACGATGCGCGGCGACCCGGGCAGCAAGATTGAGTTGACCGTGGTCCGGGAAGGTGAGGAAGCGCCGCTGAAATTCACCCTGACCCGCGACATCATCAAAGTCAAGAGCGTGAAAAACAAGCTGCTGGAAAAAGGCTACGGCTATGTCCGGATCAGCAGTTTCCAATCCGGTACCGGTGAAAGTCTGCTCGAAAGTCTGGCGCAATTGAAAAAAGACAATGCGGGCGCTCTGAAGGGGTTGGTGCTCGATCTTCGGAATAATCCCGGTGGAGTCTTGAACGCGGCGGTCGAAGTCAGCGATGCCTTCCTGAAAAGCGGCCTGATCGTCTATACGAAGGGGCGCATCGAGAATTCCGAAATGCGTTTCTCGGCGGCAGGCGATGACGTGCTGAACGGCTCGCCGATGGTCGTGCTGATCAATGCGGGTTCTGCCTCGGCGTCCGAAATTGTCGCCGGCGCGCTGCAGGATCAAAAACGCGCGGTGATCATGGGCGAGAAATCCTTCGGCAAAGGCTCGGTGCAGACGATATTGCCGACTAGTAATGGCGCAGCAGTCAAGCTGACGACCGCGCGTTATTACACGCCTTCCGGCAGATCGATTCAGGCTGAGGGTATCGAGCCCGACATCGCGCTGGCTCCGGTCAAGTTGGAGTCGGTCGAAAAATCGGATTTCGTCCCGGTCAAGGAAGCCGACTTGTCACACCATTTGGAAAACGGCAAGAAGAAAGTCGAAACGCCGAAAGCGGGCGACGAGAAGGAGAAGGAGCAAAAGCTGGAAGTCAGCGATTATCCGGTATTCGAGGCGTTGTCGTTGTTGAAGGGCCTGGCGATCATGAAGCATTGATCGGAAGGCATGGCTCGCGGCAAAGCCGAGGTTTTGCCGCGGAGTTTCAGCAGGGTCCGCTTGCTGGACGGATAAGCCGTTTTTTTCGATGGGCATAAAAAAGCCTTGCCCGGTAATCATCCCGGGCAAGGCTTTTATGTTTCAGAGAGCGCGAAACCCGGATTCAAACGATCGAGGGTTGATATTTGACCGAGAAATCATGCAGGTTCGCGAGGATGGTCGGTAATTGCTCGGCTTTGGCGGGTTTAAACGCATTGACGCCGACCCGCGACAGATAAAAAACCTGGTCCATCAGATAATGGCCGGTCGCGCGAATTTCGCCCTGATAATGATACCGACCCCTGAGCAGCCAGGCGTGCGAAAATAGGCGTCCGTCTGCAAAATCGGCGAAATCGAGCTCGATCAGATGAATGTGCTTCAGGTCGGAGGCAAGATCGGCAGTCGTATCGGCGGCGAGGATGCGCACACCCAATTTGCCGGGATGCGCGAGCAGGAGTTCGCGGTCACGTTTCCATCTGGCCAGAGAGATGCTGATATCGCCGCTCGTCAGGTTGGCGTCATCGGCAAGCGTTGTGTAGGTGTCCTCGATAATGGCGTTGTCTTTAATGATCTGCATAGACTCGTTCTTTGAAAGGTGTGATGCCAACACGTTTTACCATGTCCAAAAATGATTCTTCTTCCTGCCGTTGTTTGACATAAACATCCAGAATCGTGGTAATCGCCTGCGTAACTTCGTCGCGGGCAACCGCGGGTCCCAGACGTTCGCCGATCGCCGCTTCGTTCTCGGAAGAGCCGCCCAGGGTGATTTGATACCATTCTGCGCCTTTCTTGTCGACGCCGAGGATGCCTATATGGCCGACACTTTGGTGCGCGCAACCGTTCATGCAGCCCGACATGTTGATCTTCACGTCGCCGATGTCATGCACATAGTCGATGTTGTCGAGTGCTTCGTTGATTTCTTGCACGACGCCAATCGATCCGGCATTTGCCAGCGAACAGAAATCGAGGCCGGGGCAGCAGATAATGTCGGTCACCGTGCCGATGTTCGGCGTCGCCAGCTTTAAGGAGGTTAGCGTTTGCCACAGCGTAAACAAGTCGGCCTGTTTGACGTCGGCCAGAATCAGATTTTGCCGGTGCGTGCTGCGAATCTTCCCGAAACTGTAGCGATCGGCTAAATCGGCGACGGCATCGAGTTGCGTATCGGTCATGTCTCCTGGCGGCGAGTCGGGCGCTTTTAGCGAGATGAAAGCTGCGCGGTAGCCCGGCACGCGGTGCGCGGCGGTATTGTATTGGTACCAGGTTGCGAAGGCGGGATTTGCCGACAATTGCGCGGCCAGGCTCTGATCCTGGGAGGCGTTCGCGTCATATAAAGGCGGCGTGAAATGTGCCTTGATTACCTCAATCCTCTCATCGGTCAGTTCCATGCCGTCCTTGATTTGGCGCCATTCCGCTTCGACCATCTCGCTAAACTGTTCGAGACCGGTTTCTTTGACCAGTATCTTTATCCGCGCCTTGTATTTGTTGTCGCGGCGTCCGAATAGGTTGTAGATGCGCAGTATCGCTTCCAGATAAGACAGCAAGTGTTTTCTTTCCAGAAATGGACGGATCACCTGGCCGATGATCGGTGTGCGTCCGAGTCCGCCGCCGACCAATATTCTGAAGCCGGTTTCGCCGGCGTCATTCTTGACCAAATGCACGCCGATGTCATGCAATTGTGTAGCCGCACGGTCCTGCAGTGCGCCGCTGACCGCAATCTTGAATTTGCGCGGCAAATAATCGAATTCGGGATGCAGGGTCGTCCATTGGCGGATGATTTCGCAGTACGGGCGCGGGTCTTCGATTTCATCGATCGCGACGCCGGCCAGATGGTCGGAGGTGGTATTGCGCATGCAGTTGCCGCTGGTTTGGATCGAATGCATCTGCACGCTGGCCAGTTCGTCCAGAATGTCCGGCACGCGTTCAAGCTCCGGCCAGTTGAACTGAACGTTCTGTCGAGTTGTGAAATGGCAGTAGCCTTTGTCGAATTCGCGGGCGATGTGCGCCAATTTGCGCAGTTGTTTGGAGTTCAGAAGGCCGTAGGGTACCGCGATTCGGAGCATCGGCGCATGGGTCTGGATATACAAGCCGTTGCGCAGGCGCAGTGCGCGGAATTGATCCTCGGTCAGTTCGCCTTTTAGAAAATCCTCGGTTTGCCGCCGGTATTGCGTGGCCCTTTCCTCGACAAGGGTTTGATCTTGTTCGTTGTACTGGTACATAAGTTGATGTGTGGTTGCAGGTTTTGCGATGACAATCGACCGCTAATCATATACGCTGCGTCATAAAATGACAAAGATTATTCCGAAGTGATAGTATATCCGGTTGAAGACGGCTTTAGTCATTAAATTTTTCGATATAACTAACTACAAAAAGCATTAATAGGAGGGGTTTTGTGAGGTTTCTTTTTATTCTGTTGATGACGCTGCTGGTGCCTGAGTTGGCGATGGCCGGCGGTATTGAAAGTCTTGGGCTGACCGGGACCGAGCGCGGCATTTATTGCGTGCTGATCTTTTTGATCGCATACGGTTTTGTGATGGCCGAAGAGTTTACGCATTTGCGTAAGTCGAAGCCGGTCATTTTGGCGGCCGCGATCATCTGGTCGCATGCGGCCATTTTGGCGTCGCAAGCCGGTGTGTCGGTCGATGCGATGCACGAAGCGTTTGAATACAACTTGAAAGAATATGCCGAGTTGATGCTGTTCCTGTTGGTCGCGATGACCTACATCAACTCGATGGCCGAGCGTAACGTATTCGAGGCGCTGCGTTCCTGGCTGGTCAGACGGCAGTTCGGGTATCGGAAACTGTTTTTGATCACCGGTGTCATCACGTTTTTCCTATCCGCGGTCGCCGATAACCTGACCGCCGCCTTGCTGGTCGGCGCGGTGGTGATGGCGGTCGGGGCGGACAACCCGAAATTCGTCAGCATCGGCTTCGTGAATCTGGTGGTTGCCGCGAATGCGGGCGGCGCGTTCTGTCCGTTCGGCGATATTACCACCTTGATGGTTTGGCAGGCGGGCTATGCGGAGTTTTTCGACTTCTTCAAGCTGTTCATTCCTTCGGCGATTAACTACGGAGTTCCAGCCGCGGTGATGTATTTTGCGGTGCCGGACGAGCAGCCGTTAGCGACCGACGAGGAAGCCGTTCAATTGAAGCCGGGCGCGATTCAAATCTGTGTGATGTTTCTGCTGACTATTGCGACCGCGGTCAGCTTTAAGCAAGTTCTGCATTTGCCGCCGTTCATGGGTATGATGGCCGGTTTGTCGGTGTTGATGCTCTATGGTTACCGAATCAAAAAGAAATTTACCGTCGAAGGCGAAGAAAGTTTCGATATTTTCAACAAGGTGCGTCATGCCGAATGGGATACGCTGCTGTTTTTCTTTGGCGTCGTGTTTGCGGTTGGTGGTTTGGGTTACATTGGTTATCTGGAGCTCTTGTCAGGGGCGATGTATGACGGCCTGGGTCAAACAACCGCGAACATTCTGGTCGGTTTGATTTCTGCGATCGTCGACAACATTCCGGTGATGTTCGCGGTATTGAACATGAATCTGGACATGAGCTTGTATCAATGGCTGCTGGTCACATTGACTGCTGGCGTCGGCGGTTCGTTGCTGTCGGTTGGTTCCGCGGCGGGCGTGGCGTTGATGGGTCAGTCCAATCATAAATATACGTTCTTCAGTCATTTGAAATGGACGCCGGCGATTGCGGCCGGTTATGTCGGCAGTATCGTCGTGCATTATCTGATCAATGGCTAGGCCTTGTCTCTGCTTGCGCCGCACTTCTCGTGCGGCGCGGCTGTCCGGGTAAAGTCTGGTGACGGCCGAAAAAAGCTGGCGTACGGCGTTTGCAGTCTATTTGCAGCCGCGTGTCGTCAGCATGATTTTTCTCGGATTTTCCGCGGGCTTGCCTTTCCTGCTGGTATTTTCGACCTTGTCGGCCTGGCTTCGGGATGATGGGATTGAGCGCACCGTGATCGGCTTCTTCAGCTGGGTCGGCGTGATCTATTCTATCAAAGTCTTCTGGGCGCCGGTGATCGACCGGCTGCCGATACCGGTGCTGACTAGAGTTCTGGGCAAACGACGGAGTTGGATGTTGCTTGCGCAGGTTGGGATTGCGCTGGGACTGTCAGGAATGGCCGGCCTGGATTCTCACACGCAATTGAAACTCTGCGCCGTTTTTGCGGCGGGGGTGGCGTTTTGTTCGGCGACTCAGGATGTCGTGATCGATGCTTTCCGTATCGAAACGGCCGATGCGCGCTATCAAGGCGCGATGGCGGCAGCTTATGTGCTGGGTTATCGGATCGCTTTGTTAATGGCCGGTGCGGGCGCCTTTTATATCGCCGAATATTCAAGCTGGAGCTCAGCCTATTCGGTGATGGCGGCTGCCATGTCGATCGGCATGTTGACGACGCTGTGTTTGCGCGAACCCGAACATCGGCCAATCGAATCTGCGCGCCATGTCGAAAGTCGGCTGGAATCCGCTCTGGGCGTTTCCAGGCGGGCTTCGTTTTGGCAACGGTTGCTAGCCGGATTCACGGATGCGGTATTGAGTCCTTTCGTCGAGTTTTTTAGCCGTAATGGCAGAGCCGGATTCATCATTCTGCTGTTGATCGCCGTTTACAAAATGAGCGACATCACGATGGGGGTTATGGCCAATCCGTTTTACCTCGATCTAGGCTTCAGTAAAAAAGACATTGCCGAAATCAGCAAGATTTTCGGTTTTTTCATGACGATTGCCGGCGCGGCCTTGGGCGGCGCGCTGGTGGTTAGGTACGGTCTAATGAGGCCGTTGTTGCTCGGCTCCGTAATGGTGGTCGCAACCAATTTGCTCTTTGCGGTGCTGGCCTTGAGCGCGCCCAGCAAGCCCTTGCTGGCGGCGGTGATTAGCGCGGATAACTTGAGCGGCGGGCTCGCGACATCGGTTTTTATCGCATACCTTTCCAGTTTGACCAGCAAGGCTTATACCGCTACTCAATATGCTTTGTTCAGTTCCCTGATGACTTTGCCGGCCCAGTTTTTAGGGGGATTTGCCGGGCTTGTCGTCGATCATTACGGTTATTATGTCTTTTTTGTTTATGCTTCAGCGGTGGGGTTGCCAGCGATTTCGCTGGTTCTGTTGCTGATTAGCCGCGAACGCCGTATGGTAGCGGCTACGCAGAGCCCAAAGTCACTAAAATCAAGTTGATAAATGGCTATAAAAGCCTTATCATAGTCGGTTTTTAACCGGTATTTGCCCGCGCGGGTAATGTGAAGCGTTATGAAACCAGAAATTCATCCAAATTATAAGCAAATTACAGTGACTTGCGGCTGCGGCAACACATTTGCCACAGGTTCCGTTCTTTCCAAAGATCTGTTGATCGAAGTATGTTCCTCTTGTCATCCTTTTTACACAGGCAAGCAACGCGTTGTCGATACGGCGGGCCGCGTTGATAAGTTCCGCAAAAAATACGGCAAATAAGTTCTGCCGGCGGCTTTTGCGATTTTTGCATTAAAAATTGCAATTGGGTTTCGGGTTTTTCCGAATTCAATTCGGACGCAAGCTTGATTATTCCGCCGTTACGCCGCCCAGTCGCGGATATAGTGAGTCCCTGCGTTTAGCTGTTTAAGTCTAACAGGGAGAGACCGCCGCAGGATCGGCTAAGGTTTCTCCCGATCCCTCCCGGAAATATTAAAATATTCGCGCTTATCGAATTGTCGATTCGACAGCGATTGCTTTCGCACAACTTCGCCCCATTCTCTTCTGTTATTCCATTCAAACCTTCAAGCGGTCTGACCGGCTAGTTCGGTTCCGCATTTCGTATCCTCCTTGATCGGCATCTTATCTCCATTGCCGGTAATTTTCTTTTTATCATCCGTTATTTTTGTTTCAACCTTCGCTTGCCGTGGATTTTTCAATCCAGGCTGGGTCGATGTCGGTGTTATGTCGGCTTTATCGAGAGTCTGTGATGCATCCTCCAGAAAATGAAGCCAATCTCCACAACAATAGAATGGCTTGCGGGCAGTATAAAGTCCGCGGTTTCCGGCAAGTCATAAAATCCTGTGTTTTCCCGGTCAATTTAAAAATCGCAACTATACTTTGCAAGAAATAAGGCCAGACAGGGGAGCGAAAGAATTCCTACATGGCTGTTGAATTCAACGAATACGGGCATTTCGATATATGAGTGACGTTAATGTTCAAATTTTTTTAAGGATATGTCATGAGCTTGTTTAATCAGAAACAGAGCGCTGTTCTTGGCATCGATATCAGTACGGCATCGATAAAACTACTGGAATTGAGTAAGTCAGGCTCACGTTACCGGGTTGAGAGCTATGCTGTTGCTCCTTTGCCGAAAGACGCGGTAATCGATAAAAATATCGCCAATATGGATATTATCGCCGGCGTCATCAAAACCGCGGTCAAACAATCCGGCTCCAAACTCAAACAAGCGGCGGTCGCGGTTTCCGGTTCCTCGGTCATGACCAAAATCATTACGATGCCGGTTTCTTTATCCGATGAGGAAATGGAAGAGCAGATCATGATGGAAGCCGATCAATACGTACCGTATTCGCTAGATGAGGTCAATTTCGATTTCGAAGTGCAAAGAGCCAATGAAAAGAATCCCGAATTGGTCGATGTGCTGTTGGCCGCGTCAAGAAAAGAAAATATCGATGACCGTGTTGCTGCCTTGAGTAAAGCAGGATTGAAGGCAAAGATTGTCGATGTCGAAGCATTTGCGATGGAAAATGCCTTTGGTTTGCTCGCCGATCAGTTTGAGGATTCTGTCAAAGGTAAAACGGTGGCTATTGCCGATATTGGGGCTTCGGTCGTTGCACTCAACGTACTGCATGATGGAAGAACCGTTTACACCCGAGAGCAAGGTTTCGGCGGCAAGCAACTGACTGAAGAAATTCAGCGGCGTTACGGGCTTTCCTATGAAGAGGCGGGTCTGGCGAAAAGACAGGGCGGATTGCCTGACAATTATGTCGTTGATGTGCTGGAGCCTTTCAAAAAGGCGATGGTGCAGCAAATTGCCAGATCACTGCAATTTTTCGTATCGTCTAGCGCCAACCGCGGCATAGACAGCATCATTCTCGCAGGAGGATGCGCTTCGATCGCCGGCGTGGATAAATTGGTCGAACAAAGCCTTGGCGTGCCGGCTTATGTCGCCAATCCGTTCGTGAATATGTCGTTATCAAATAGAGTGAGGCCGCAAGGTTTGAGTAACGATGCACCTGCGATGATGATCGCATGTGGTCTGGCTTTGAGGAGTTTTGACTGATGGCAAGAATTAATTTACTCCCCTGGCGCGAGGAACTGCGCAAACAAAAACAAAAAGATTTTGTTGTTGCGATAGGGATATCGGTGTTGACAACCATCGGTCTTTTGGTTGTGGTGCATCTGTATATCGACGGACTGAAAGAATATCAGAGTCAACGTAATCAGCTTTTAGAGGCCGAGATCAAACAATTGGACGTTCAAATCGCGAAGATTCGCGACATCGAGGAAACCAAGAAAAAATTGTTGGCCAAAATCGATGTGATTCAAAAATTGCAGGAAAGCCGGCCTGAAATTGTGCATCTTTTCGATGAGGTGCCTAAAACTGCTCCGGATGGCGTCTATTTGACCAAATTGACACAAACCGGCGCTGCGCTGACCTTTGTCGGTAAAACTCAATCCAATGCGCGGGTATCGGCATTCATGCGGGCAATTGAAGCCTCCCATTGGTTGCAGTCTCCGAAGGTAGTCGTGATCCAGTCGCCAGATAAAAAAGAAGCAGATCAGGTTAGTGATTTTACGCTCAATGCGAGTCAAGGCAACAAAAATGCGGAGAAACCGTCATGAATCTTTCCGAAATTAATTGGGATTTCGAGGCATCGGGAACTTGGCCCTTACCTGTTAAAGCCGTCTCCATTTTGATTTTGTGCGCTTTGGTGGCGGGCGGGGGCTATTATTACGATACGATGGATCAGTTGGCGGGGCTCGATAGCTTGGAAACTAAGGAAGTCGAATTGAAGGCCTCCTTCGCAAACAAACAAAAGAAGGCGGTCAATCTTCCGGAGTATGTAAAACAGTTGGAGCAAATTCAGGGGGCGCTCGGAGAAATGCTCAAGCAAATGCCTACCGAGGAAGAAGTCGCCAGTCTTCTGATCGATATTTCTCAAACCGGTTTAGCAAGCGGCCTAGAGTTTCGTTTATTCAAACCAGCGCCCCAAGTCGCAAAAGATTTTTATTCGGAATTGCCGATCGACATTCAAGTGATTGGCCGCTTCGAGGAGCTTGGCTTATTTGTGAGCGGTTTAGCCTCATTGCCCAGAATCGTGACAGTACACAATGTCGATATTGCGCCTTTGGCTAAAGCCAAGGATGGCTTGATGGTAATGAATGCCGTCGTTAAAACCTATAAGGAAGAAGCCGCCAAACAAACGACAGGCGCTGACAAGAAGAAAAGAAAAGAGGCCAAATCATGAAATCTCATAAACGATCATTGTGGCTGAGTAAAACATTATGGATGCCAATGTGTTGCGCATGTTGTATCGCTTTACTGACCGCTTGCGCAAATGATGATTTATCCGATTTAAAAGCGTTTGTCGCTGCGGAAAAAGCCAAACCCAAAGGTACGATTGATCCTTTGCCGGAAATCAAAGTCGTGGAGCCTTTTATTTTTAATCCGGATGGTCTCAGGGATCCGTTTACGCCTTTGGAGCAAGCGGTCGAAACCGCGGGTTCCGCCGCGGATGCAAGTTCCGGTATCAAGCCGGATTTGACGCGTCCCAAGGAAGAACTGGAAGCCTTTTCTCTGGATAGTTTAAGAATGGTGGGCACTGTCAATACGAAGAGTGGCTTGTGGGGTCTGGTTAAGGCGGTCGACAGTACGGTCTATCGTGTGAAAGTCGGAAATTATATGGGCAAGAATTACGGAAAGATTATTCGGATTGTCGGCGACAAAATAGAATTGATGGAATTGATCTCCGATAAACCGGGATCATGGCATGAACAACAAGCATCCTTGGCTTTGGCGGAATGATTTTGAGGACAAAAAGATGATTATTGAACAGAACGGCTTATTGATGAAGATGTTAAGAATTTTCAGTACATGCCTGATTTTATTTATCGCGCAGATGGCGTCCGTCAAAGCCGACGATTTGGCCATAACTCAGATGGATGTGGCGACGCAGGCAGGAGACAAATTACAGATTCAGTTGGAAATGAACGGTCCCGCCGTCGCGCCGAAAGTTTTTAAAACCGACAATCCCGCACGGATTGCACTGGACTTTACGGGCGTAAAAAACAGTTTGCCGCAAAAAACTTATCCGATAAACCAAGGCGCGGTCAATAGTCTTTATGTTGCGGAAGCTGCCGACAGAGTGCGCGTGGTAATCAATCTGGCGGAATCCGTAGCGTTCGATACGAAAACGGAGGGCCGGAAAGTCTTATTAACGTTGACTCATGCGAAAAGCATTAATCCCGCATCTTCCGCAGTTGCCAGGCCTGTTGAGGCAAGTAAGTCTTCTATTATAGGCCAATTGATACCGCAGCAGTCGATAACCGGTTTTGATTTTAAACGCGGCGATAAGGGGGAAGGACGGATTCTGGTTTCTCTTGCGAATCCGAATACGGTGGTGAACACCCGTGAAGAAAATGGTAATGTGGTGATCAGTTTCATGAATACCCAATTGCCCGGCCATTTGAGTAAACGCATGGATGTATCCGAGTTTGCGACGCCAGTAAAGTATGTCGATGCCGCTTCCACGGCCAAGGAAACGACTGTCACCGTGGCGCTGCAAAATACACTCTACGATTATTCATTATTTCAGTCCGAAGGTTTGTTGACTGTCGAGTTTCGGCCGTTGACCAGCGCTGAAAAAGAAGCGATTGATAATCAACGCACCAAATACACCGGCGATAGATTGTCGCTGAATTTTCAGGACATCGACATCCGTAGCGTGATCGCGGTATTGTCTGAGTTCACCGGCCAAAACGTGGTGGCAGGCGACGACGTGACCGGGACAGTGACCGTCAAACTGGACGATGTGCCCTGGGACGAAGCACTGGATTTCATTATGATGACCAAGGGATTGGAAAAATACGAAACCGGCAACGTGACGCTTGTCGCGCCGGTCGGCAAGATCAAGGACTACAAAGAGAAACAAAAAGAAAAAGAAGTCGTTATCGAGCAGCTCGATCCCTTGATAACCGAATATTTGAAGATCAATTATGCGAAGGCTGAAGATTTTATACCGCTTCTTTATGGATTCAATAACACGACCAGGATCGCTTGCGGTTCGCCAAAAACTACGGCATCTTCTTCTGCATCTCAGGCGAGTGGTCAAAAATCGCAGCAGCAATTCAATAATCTGGGCGGAAATGTGATAGGTCCAACTGGAAGTACGATTGGTTCAGCGATAGGTGGCATTTCTGGCGGACCGAATGCAAATGCCCAGCAATCGCAAACGAATAGACTTAATCTTCTTTCGTCGCGCGGCACGGCTGTAGTCGATTCTCGAACAAATACATTGATAGTGAGAGAAACGACCAAGCGTTTGGGCGATATCAAAAAAATGATACGCCTGCTGGATATTCCTGTTAAACAGGTCATGATCGAATCACGCCTCGTGATTGCGACCAGTACTTTTGCCAGGGAACTGGGGGTAAGATTTGGCGTGGCCAAGATGGCGGACCTGGGCTCAGGTAAGACTTTTGCCTTGGGAGGCGCCGGCACGCAATCCAACAGTAATGCACAGCCCGATGAAAACGGCAATATTGGCACAATTAAGGATACTATTGTCGATCTTGCCGCGCATAATCCATATGGAACTTTGGGCATGACTCTGGCGAGAGCGGCCGATTATGTACTCAATCTCGAGTTGTCGGCTTTGCAGGACCAGGGTCGCGGTCAGTTGCTTTCGAATCCGCGCGTGATGACCACTAACCGGTGTACGGCCACAATTATTCAAGGCACGTCAATTCCTTATCAAACCCAAAGCGGCAACGCCGGCACCAATATTCAATTTATCGATGCGACATTGAAAATGGAGGTTACCCCTCAAATTACGCCAACCGGAAGCATCAATATGGACTTGGAAGTTGCTCGGGACGACCCGGGAAATATAGTCGTGAATGGTCAGCCATCAATCGATACGAATTCGCTAAAAACCAATGTTCAAGTTAACGATGGTGAAACGGTCGTGTTGGGTGGTGTCTATAAGGACACGACCGCTAATTTAGTTAACAACGTACCTTTCTTCGCGGATTTACCGGGAATTGGTTTTTTATTCAAAAGAACTAATAAATCCGAGGACAAACGTGAGCTATTGGTGTTTGTAACGCCAAAAATCGTCAATGATCAACTGGTTAGCAACTGACAACCGATTGGCATCATAAAAGGGGCGTAAGCCCCTTTTTTTGTGCGAAGCAAATTGTTTTTAACAGGGCCCGCGCTCGAATTCCAAGTGCAATATTTTTAGAACAAAATATGATACGAGAAAGGAAGCCGAATTCAGTTTTCAGGCACAAATCGTCGTCCCTGTCTTGCCTAATATCCGTATCCATTCCTTTGGCTTGTTGCAGTATTATTCTGTCGCTTTTAAACAATTTTTATTCTGCCGATTGATCTTGCTAAAAAGAAACAGGCATAATGATATGTTTTTTTAACAGGAAAGATGAATACCGTGGCGATACGTCATGCGATCTGAAAACATATATTTAATCGGTCTGATGGGCGCTGGTAAAACGACGGTCGGTCGGCAATTGGCAAAGTCGCTGAAATTACCTTTCTACGATAGCGACAAGGCGATCGAGGAGGCGACCGGTGTTAATATCCCGACAATCTTCGAGTTTGAAGGCGAGGAAGGATTCCGGGACCGCGAACAGAAAATGATAAGGCAACTGACCGGAATGCAAGGCATCGTGCTGGCAACCGGCGGCGGCGCTATCCTGCGCGAAGAAAACCGCCGCTTATTGAAAGAAAACGGTTTTGTCGTTTATCTAAAGTGTTCGGTCGGCAGGATTTTGGAACGGACGCGCAAGGACACGCAGCGCCCGTTGCTCAGAACAGACAATCCCAGAGCGCGTTTGGAAAGTCTCTATGCCGAACGCGAACCGCTCTATCTGGCTTGCGCCGACTTTAAAGTCGACACGGGCGTGATGCAAAGCAAAGCGGTCGTCAGCCGCATTTTAGAACGCTACAGGGCAATCAATTCCGAAACAGAATGAAACAATTACATGTCGAGTTGGGTGATCGCAGTTACCCTATTTATATCGGTTCCCAGCTTTTAAATCAGGCGGATTTATATACCCGTCACATCAAATCCAGACAAGTCCTGATCGTCACCAATGAAACGGTTGCGCCGCTGTATCTCGATAAGGTTTTGCAAAGTCTGCAGGCTTATCAGATCGAAACGGTGATATTAGCGGATGGCGAGCAGTACAAGACCTTGGATACTCTCGGCCGGATTTTCGACAAACTGTTAGTCGCCAAATTTAGCCGCAATGCGACCTTGATCGCGCTGGGGGGCGGCGTAATCGGCGATATGGGCGGCTTCGCGGCAGCCTGCTATCAACGCGGCATAGCATTTCTGCAAATTCCGACTACGTTGCTGGCGCAGGTCGATTCGTCGGTCGGCGGCAAAACCGGGGTCAATCATCCGCTCGGCAAAAACATGATCGGCGCGTTTTATCAGCCGCAATGCGTACTGGCCGATACCGATGTGCTGGACACTCTCGACGATCGCCAATTGTCGGCGGGTCTTGCGGAAGTGATAAAATACGGCCTGATTCGGGATGCCGACTTTTTTGTCTGGTTGGAGCATAGTATCGATGCATTACGCGCGCGCGATAAAAATGCGTTGGCCCATGCGATCGAGCATTCCTGCCGCAACAAAGCCGACATTGTCGCTGAGGATGAAACCGAGACCGGCGTCAGAGCAACTTTGAATCTCGGCCATACTTTTGGTCATGCAATTGAAACCGGCACCGGTTACGGAGCCTACCTGCATGGAGAGGCGGTTGCAATAGGCATTTGCCAGGCGGCTGAGCTGTCGATGCGCAAAGGCTGGCTGTCTCGGCAGGATCTAGAAAGAATCATCGCGTTGGTCCGGCGCGCCGGTTTGCCGGTGATTCCTCCCGCGGCGCTCGATTCCGAGCGGTTTCTCGAACTGATGGCGGTAGATAAAAAGAATTTGGACGGCCGAATTCGATTGATTTTGCTGGAAAAAATCGGCAAGGCGACATTGCCGGTGTATATTGATCGGACCCTCCTGGAATTGACGTTAAACACTTATGGTCGAAATTGATGGTGATACCTATCAAGTCAAAACGGTGCGGAGCGAGGGCAAGGCGGCGTCGCTCCGCTTTCTGATGACGCCGGAGAGAAGCCAGAATCTCGAATTATTACAACATTTACTCGCCAATACTGAGCAGGCCATCGTGCTGTGCGGCCCGGAAGGTGTCGGCAAGACCGCCTTTCTGGAGGTTTTGCAGAAACGCCTGAAGGATGAGTGGTCCTGGTGCATGATGAAGGGGCATGGCGGCATGACGTTTGAGGAAGTCCATGATCGCGTCGGTCCTTTGGTTGCGCGTCTCAAACCCGAAGTGCCGGTCAGAAATACCGGATATGACCGTACGCCGGATTCTCGTAAGGATGTCGTTCTTGTCATCGATGATGCGGGCGAATTGGCTCCAGGCCTTCTTACCCGGTTAATTCAGTTGGCCGAAAAGCATTCGAATTTGCGTGCTCTCTTCGTCTTGACGCACGATCAGTGGCATGTCAAAAACTGCTCGGACCCGGTAATCGAAAATTGCTTTATCGTCGAGGCCAAACCCCTACTCCAAAAAGAATGTCGCGATTTTGTCCAGCACATCGCCTCGCATTCGGTTTCGCCACGGTTTGGCAAGGGGTTGACGGACGATGTGCTCGATGTGGTCTATCGGGAGTCACACGGTATTCCGGCGAAAATGATCGCTCACTTTCCGGAACTGAATAAACCCAAAGAAAGCGTAGATTCGTTGACGTTCTTGATTGTTGCCGTGGTCTGTCTGGTATCCTTGGCGTTTTATATACAATGGTTTACCGCGTCAAGACCGGCCGATCAAAATAACGCCGCAACGGTTCAGTCTGGTGCAAGCAAAGCCTATTCCGATTTACGGCAGCCTATTTTAAGTTTGCCTGTCGGCGGTTTATTGCAAGGCTCGCAAGATCCGGATTTACCTGGTGAGCAGTTGGATGGGCCAGCACCTTTTGGTAAAACCGGCCAGGCCGTTGGCGGCGAGCAAGCGAAGCTGGTCGCCGTAGCGCCTGCTGCCCCTGCATTTTCGAATAATTCGGCAAAGACCCCGGAACAGCAGCAAGTGCTTCCTGAAACGGCTACGGATGCAGCGGTTTCTCCGGTGCCATCCCCGGAGTCGGCTGCCCAAGTGGGATCGGGAGACGATTCCGAGTGGCTGGCGGCGCGGCCGGAAAACAGCTACGCGCTGCAATTAATGATAATATCAAATGCATCCGCCGTACAGGCGGTGATTGCCCGCCATGCCGAATTGCAACCGGATTTGAGATTTGTGCGGCGTATTTGGAAGGGCAAGGAAAAATTCGTGCTGTTGTATGGGGATTTTGCGGATGCCGAATCGGCAAAAAACGCAAAGAAATCATTGCCGGCCGAGTTTAAGTCGTCAATGATACGGAAATTTGGCACGATCAGAAAAGAGTTTCCTTTCATGCCCAAGCCCTAAGCAACAAGAAAGCGCTCGCAAACTTACTAACTTACAAGTTTATAACGAATGACAGAATTAAAGAACGACACTTTTCTCAGAGCCTTGTTAAAGCAGCCTGTCGAGCGCACGCCGGTGTGGATGATGCGTCAGGCAGGCCGGTATTTGCCAGAATATCGAAAGGTCAGAGAAGAAGCCGGCAGTTTCATTAATTTATGCACGAATCCCGATCTCGCTTGCGAAGTGACGCTACAGCCGCTCAGGCGCTTTGCCTTCGATGCGGCGATTCTGTTCTCGGATATTTTGACCATTCCCGATGCAATGGGGCTGGGCTTGAGCTTTTCCGAAGGGGAGGGGCCGCAGTTTGCGAGACCGATCAGTACGTCTGCAGATATTTACAATCTCGGCATTCCTGATCCTGAAACCGACTTGCGCTATGTAATCGACGCGGTGCGTTTGATTCGTCGCGAATTGAACGGGCGCGTACCGTTGATCGGTTTTTCCGGCAGCCCCTGGACACTGGCGACCTACATGGTCGAAGGCGGCGGTAGCAAAAGTTTCCGCAAAGTCAAAGCATTGATGTATGAACAGCCGGCATTGATGCATGTCTTGCTCGAGAAGCTTGCCGAGGCGGTCGCGGCTTATCTGAATGCGCAGATTGCTGCCGGCGCGCAGGCGGTGATGGTATTCGATACCTGGGGCGGCATGTTGACCTCCGAGGATTATCGGATGTTTTCATTACGATATGCCAGTCGGGTGGCGGCATTATTGAAAACCAACATGAACGGTCAAAAAATTCCGACCATTCTATTTACCAAGGGCGGCGGACTGTGGCTGGAAACGATGGTCGAAGCGGGTTATGATACGTTGGGGCTTGACTGGCAAACCGATATCGGTCTAGCGCGCGCCCGAGTCGGTGATAAAGTGGCTTTGCAAGGCAATATGGATCCGGTCGCGCTCTATGCCAAGCCGGAGATCATTGCCGAAAAAGTTAAAACCATTTTAGAAAAATACGGTAGGGGATCCGGTCATGTGTTCAATTTGGGACACGGCATTCTGCCCGACATCAATCCGGAAAATGTCGGCGCGATGGTTGATGCGGTGCATCGTTTCAGTCCGGCTTATCATCTACCATTAAACCCAATTTAACACCACTCGGGGTGATCATCATGAAAGCAATTCAAATCGTTTTATGGCTTCTGATTACGGCGATTTTGGGACCTGCCGTCTACGCGGCGGAAAAGCCGGTCGAGATTACCGTTTACCGCAGCCCAACCTGCGGCTGTTGCGGCAAGTGGATCGAGCATTTGAAGCAAAACAATTTCAATGTGAAAGATAACATTAACGACGCAATGGAGGAGATTAAAACCCGATATGGGGTGCCGAAAGAAATGGCGTCGTGCCATACCGCGATCGTCGACGGCTATGTCGTCGAGGGGCACGTTCCGGCCGCGGACATCAAGAAATTGCTAAAGACCAAACCCAAAGTAACCGGGCTGGCGGTGCCGGGCATGGTTACCGGCAGCCCTGGCATGGAAATGGGCGGACGTGTAGACCCTTATGATGTGATGAGTTTTGATAAGGAAAAACATTTTCAAATCTTCAACCACTATCAAGGCAAGTAATCATGATACTGGCGGGCGATGTGGGCGGCACCAAGACGATACTCGCGCTCTATGATGCGAATGGCGACGAGTGGCGGTGCATCAAAAAAACGCGCTATTCGAGCCTTGACCACTCAACTTTTACCACTCTATTGCAGGATTTTTTAAAAGAGGGCGAGATGGATGCGATCGCTTCGGCCTGCCTCGGCGTTGCAGGCCCCATCGTCGATGGCGATTGCGTGGCGACCAACCTGCCTTGGGTGTTGCGTCGAAGTGAAATCGGCAATTACCTCGGCACAGAGAAGGTTCGACTGTTGAATGATCTCGAAGCGACCGCCTGGGGCATTCTGGATTTGCCGGCGGTGGATTTTGTGACGCTGAATCCCGATTCGGAACCCCGTCCAGGTAACAGCGCGATACTTGCGGCAGGCACCGGTCTGGGGGAGGCTATCGTTGCCTGGGATGGAGAAAAGCATCAGGTGTTGGCCAGCGAGGGCGGGCACAGCGATTTTGCGCCGGGCAGCAAACAGGAACTCGCTTTATTGCAGTTCCTGTGGGAAAAATATCCGGGGCATGTCAGTTATGAAAGGCTGCTGTCAGGCGAAGGGCTGATCAACATTTATCAATTTTTGAAAACAGTCGGCCATGCACCGGCACAGCCCGGCATCGAGCAGCAGATGAGAGAATACGACCCGGCTGCGGTGATCGGTGACGCGGGTGTGGCGGGTGCCGATGCGCTGAGTGTTGCGGCATTGTCGCTCTTCTGCCGGATTTATGGTGCCGAAGCCGGCAATCTGGCGCTAAAATGCTTGCCTTATGCGGGCGTCTATCTTGCCGGCGGCATCGCTGCAAAGATCCTGCCGGTTATCACGCGCGGGGACTTCATGGATGGCTACTTGGCAAAAGGGCGCTACCGCGCGGCCCTGGAGCAAATTCCGGTTAAAGTCTGCATCAATCAGGAAGTAGGGTTGTTGGGCGCCTTGGCTTTCGGTTCCCGGCTGGCCGCTTGATCCAGATTTTTGCAGTTGTTGCATCGCTGGCAGAACCGATATAATCGCAAGTTTATTAAGCAAATTAGCAGGTATCGGTTTTGGGCATCAGAGAGTACATGCAGGGTCTTGGAATCAAGGCAAGACAAGCCGGAACAGAAATCAGCCGTGCCGAGACCGGAAGGAAGAATCTGGCGTTGCTGAAAATCGCCGAAGCGCTCGACAGCCGCCGCGACATGTTGAAAGCGGAAAACAATAAGGACCTCGATGCCGGCCGCGCGAATGGCCTGGATGCGGCATTACTGGACCGGTTGACGCTGTCTGAAAAGGCTATACAAACCATGATTGACGGCTTGCAGCAGGTGGCCGCATTGCCGGACCCGGTCGGCGAAATCACCGGTCTGAATTACCGGCCCAGCGGCATTCAGGTTGGTCAGATGCGCGTGCCACTCGGCGTGATCGGCATCATTTACGAATCGCGTCCGAACGTGACCGTCGATGCGGCGGCCTTGTGCCTGAAAGCGGGCAATGCCTGCATCTTGCGCGGCGGCTCGGAGTCGATTCATTCAAACAAAGCGATCGCAGCCTGTATCTCCGAGGGTTTGGAGGCGGCCGGTTTGCCGAGTGACGCGGTGCAGGTGGTGGAAACGACAGACCGTGAAGCCGTCGGCGAGTTGATCACGATGGACAGATATGTCGATGTTATCGTGCCGCGCGGAGGCAAGAGTCTGATCGAACGCATCGCGAACAATGCGACGATTCCGGTGATCAAGCACCTGGACGGTATTTGTCATGTTTATATCGACGACTCGGCCGACATCGACAAAGCGGTAAAGGTCGCGGTCAACGCAAAGACGCACCGTTACGGCGTCTGCAACGCAATGGAAACGCTATTGGTTGCAGAAGCGATTGCCGGGCAAGTCTTGCCGCTTCTGGCCGAACAATACCGGCAAAAAGGCGTAGAACTGCGCGGTTGTCCGAAAACCTGTTCGCTGATTCCTTCCGCGACGCGCGCGACCGAGGAAGACTGGGTCACTGAATATTTGGCGCCGATATTGTCGATCAAGATCGTGGCCGGAATCGACGAGGCGATTTTCCATATCAACCGTTACGGTTCTCAACATACCGACGCGATCATGACTGAAAATTACACGTTGGCGCGGCGCTTTTTGCGTGAGGTCGATTCGAGTTCGGTGATGGTGAATGCTTCGACGCGTTTCGCGGATGGTTTTGAATACGGATTAGGCGCCGAAATCGGCATCAGCACCGACAAGCTGCATGCGCGCGGGCCGGTCGGGTTGGCGGGGCTTACCACGCTGAAATTCATCGTGCTCGGCGATGGCCATATTCGCCGATAAATGATCGGCATCTTCGGCGGCACCTTCGACCCGGTACATTACGGCCATCTGCGCGCCATTATCGAGGTCAGGGAGATTTTTAAGCTGGACGAAGTGCGTCTGCTTCCGAACAAAACCCCGCCGCATCGGTCGGAACCTTCCGCGATGCCGAAGATGCGGCTCGACATGCTGCGTCTCGCGACTGAAAATCTGCCCGGGCTCGTGATCGATACCCGCGAGCTGGATAGGGATGGTCCGTCTTACATGGTCGATACGCTGCGGTCGTTATGCCGCGATTTTCCGCGGCGGCCATTACTGCTGTTCATCGGAGTTGACGCATTCAACGGATTGACAAGCTGGCATCGATGGACTGAGTTATTCGATCATGCGCATATCGTCGTGATGACCCGGCCCGGCTATTCGATTCAACTGCAAAGCGAGTTTTTTAGAGCCCGGCAAGTCTTCGATGCGGCCGAATTGACACGGCACAAAGCCGGCAAGCTGTTGTTTCGGCCGATCACCGAACTGGATATTTCGGCTAGCGCAATCCGCAAAATGATCGCCGAAAAGCGAGATCCTCGTTTTTTATTGCCCGATGCCGTATTAGACTATATCCATAGTCATCATCTTTATCAAAAAGTCTGATCTCTTCGATCAGCTCATTTAGGAAAACGAATGCAAGCAGAAGAAATACTAAAAATCGTTCAGGCGGTCCTGGATGACAAGAAAGGTAAATATATCACTACACTCGACGTCCGTGGCAAGACCAGTTTTACCGACTTTATGGTGTTAGTGACCGGTACCTCGGATCGGCACCTGAAAGCACTGTGCGACTATGTCGTCGAAAAACTGGCTGAATTCGGCGTAAAGCCGTTGGGTATGGAGGGTGATTTGGGATCGGATTGGGTTCTGCTGGATTTGGGCGATGTGATCGTTCATGCAATGACCGCGCAGTCACGCGAGTTTTACCAGCTTGAAAAGCTTTGGTCGGTGGATCAGTCCAAAGAGGCAGGAAAGTCGTTTTAATTTTTTTGTTCCCTAACGGCGTAGACGCCATTAGGGAATGATGCGCGTTTTATTTCAACATCTTGTCCTTGAAAATCGCATCGATCTTGCGATTCGTATCGGTCGGATACTGCATCTGCGCCGATTGCGGCGATACGGGCGCAGGTGCTACAGGCTCGGCGGCTTGTGGTGCCGGCGGAATCTCGACTACAGGGGCCTGTCTTTGCTGCTGCTCCTGCACTTGCATCACATTGCCGTAGACGGTATCTACATTAAAATTATCCCAGATGTACAATGGATAAATGATGGGATCGGTCGCTATCGGCAGGGTAACCAATTCGGCGATACCGACGCCCATCCGTCCCGCAGTGTGAATCATGCCTTTCGCCAAGCCCCCGATAAAACCGTAGATGATATTGCTTTGATTGGTCGTATTGATGACGTTCTTGGGCATTTCGAGCCATCCTGTCGCAATATTCGCGAAACTGTTCAGTGCTTTTTCCTCGACGCGTTCGCCATAACTCTGCGGCTTTGTCGGAATTTTCTTGGCGGGGGCATCAATCTCCCACTCCTGAGACATCGGCTCGGCCTCTGTCAGCGGCGCATAGGCGATTGTCAGGCAAACGAGTGACAAGGATGCAAAAAAGCGGAAAAAAGTCATCATATCTGGTCCTGCTACTAGGTATTAACAATACCTAGCAAGTATAGCAGAGCTTTTTTTCTTTACTTTTTTAGTGCATTGGTCAGCGCATTCGCCATCGCGCCGCGCATCGGAGGCGCGGACGCAGTGATTTTGCCTTGCGGTTTGCGCTGGTTCGTATCGCGTTTAGGCGCGTTTGTCACTTCCGCGTCCGCTTTCATCGACAGGGCGATCCGTTTGCGCTCCACATCCACTTCAATCACTTTGACTTCAACGATGTCGCCTGCTTTCACGACCTCGCGCGGGTCTTTGATGAAATTGTCAGCCAGATGCGAAATATGCACCAGACCGTCCTGATGTACGCCGATATCGACAAAAGCGCCGAAATTGGCGACGTTTGTGACCACGCCGTTGAGCCGCATTCCGGGCTCGAGATCGGTGATTTTCTCGACGCCAGTCTTGAATTGGACGCTTTTGAACTCGGGGCGCGGATCGCGTCCGGGTTTTTCAAGTTCTTGGAGGATGTCGGTCACGGTCGGCAGACCGAATCTGTCGTCGGTATAGCGAACCGGATCGAGTCGGCGCAGAATTTGCGATTGGCCGATCAGGTCGCGGATCGATTTGCCGGTGTCCTTGATGATCGCTTCGACAACCGGGTAGGTTTCCGGATGCACCGCGGAGGCGTCTAAGGGATTGTCGCCGTTCGTGATGCGCAGAAAGCCGGCCGCTTGTTCATAGGCCTTGTCGCCGAGGCGCGGCACCTTTTTCAACAGCGCGCGGTTTGCGAACGGGCCATGTTCGTTCCGATAGGCGACAATGTTTTCACTGACGCTTTGCGACAGTCCGGATACCTGTTTCAGTAGCGCGGCAGAGGCGGTATTCACATCGACGCCGACCGCGTTCACGCAATCCTCGACCACCGCATCCAGGCCGCGTGCGAGTTGCACCTGATTAACGTCATGCTGGTACTGGCCGACGCCGATCGATTTCGGCTCGATCTTGACCAGTTCGGCGAGAGGGTCCTGCAAGCGTCTGGCGATCGAGACCGCACCGCGCAATGACACATTGAGGTCGGGGAATTCTTTCGCAGCCAGTTCGGATGCCGAATACACCGACGCCCCGGCTTCGGAGACGACGATTTTGCTGAATTTCAGTTCCGGATGCTGTTTCTGTATATCGGCGACCAACTGATCGGTTTCGCGCGAGCCGGTGCCGTTGCCGATACTGACCAATTGCACTTGATGTCGGCCGATCAATTTGGCGAGGGTCGCGATCGAATCGTGCCAAGCCTGCCGAGGTGGATGCGGATAGATCGTGTCGGTTGCCAACAGTTTGCCAGTCGCATCGACGACCGCGACTTTTACTCCGGTACGGATGCCGGGATCGAGTCCCATCGTGGCTTTGTGACCGGCGGGTGCGGCCAATAAAAGATCTCGCAAATTGCTCGAAAATACCCGAATCGCTTCCTGTTCGGCGGCTTCCCTCACGCGCATTTTCAAGTCCAGGTCGATCCGGGTAAACAGTTTGATTTTCCAGGCCAACCTCGCCGTTTCCGCTAGCCAGGCATCGGCAGGTTTGGCGGTGTTGGTCACGTCGAGCCGGTTCGCAGTGAATTGGGCGCAAAGATCGTGTTCCTGCTGTTCCTCTTGAGCCGGCTTTAAGGTCAGTGTCAGCAAATCCTCGTTGCGGCCGCGTAACAGCGCCAGCGCCCTGTGCGACGGAATTTTCTGGATCGCTTCCTGATAATCGAAATAATCGCGAAACTTGCTCGCTTCCTGTTCCTTGCCGGCTGTCACGGTCGCATGCAAAATGCCCTTGCTCCAGGTCCGCTCGCGGAGTTCCGCCAACAGTTCGGCATCCTCGGACAACCGTTCCATGATGATTTGACGCGCGCCTTCCAGAGCCGCTGCGCTATCCGCAACGCCTTTTTCGGTATCGATAAAGCCTCCTGCGAATTGTTCGGGAATCAGGTTTCTGTCGGCCAAAATCGCATCGGCCAACGGCTCAAGCCCCGCTTCGCGGGCAATTTGTGCTTTTGTGCGGCGCCGGGGTTTGTAGGGCAGATAGAGATCTTCGAGCAGCGTTTTGGTATCGGCGTCATTGATCGCCATTTCCAACTCCGGCGTCAGTTTTTCCTGTGCGCGGATGCTATCGAGAATTGCTGCGCGTCGGTCGTTCAGTTCGCGCAAATAGATCAGGCGCTCTTCAAGATTTCGAAGTTGCGTGTCGTCGAGACCGCCGGTCGCTTCCTTGCGGTAGCGCGCGATGAAAGGTACGGTCGCGCCTTCATCGAGCAAAGCGACAGCGGCGCTAACTTGTCTGGTGTTTACGGCGAGTTCTTCGGCGATGCGTTTGATGACGTCCATTATTGGGTGCGGTTCGGATGAAAGTGGGAAATTTTATCAGCAAGCCGAGGTCTATGGTTGAGGAAATTTTTTTCGCGGCCGGGTTTTTCAGGTTCTGTTGTATAGCATCATTAAGCTCGTTAAAGCCAAACGATGTTGTTAATATGCAACGGAGGCGAATAACCGATTCGGCATTGTGGTAGTAATTTTGCTATAATCAGCAGAAATTAGAATCGAGTCACCATAAAGCGAGTAAACGGTACAACGGGGCGATGTAATACGGTCGACAACAGGATAAGGTCTGGTATTTTTCCACATTCGCAACAAAATGTACAGAAGCCACCGGGATAGTGGTTTAAGTTCAATACGTATTGAATACTCAATATATAAAGTAGAGGTTACATCGCGCCTTGAGCGTGATCCTGCTATGCAGAATAAAAGACGAATATTACCCCGGATAGTGCTGTTGAGCCTATTGGCCGGCTTGCTGATAGTCGGCATTGTTGTCGTCAAGTTTGTCCGCGAAGAAGTCGAAACTTCGCGGTATCAGGCGCGCTATCTTTCCGATATCGGCAAACAAATCAGCTTCAAACTCGAAAAAGGTCCGAGTTCGTCGATACGCTATCCCGAATACGGTCCGTATGATCAACGCATGGGCTATACCTTGCTGCACGAAGCGGTTGAGCGGATGACCAAAGGCGGTTTTGCGGTGTCGGCCCAAGCCGTTTCGTCGCCGATGCTGACGCAATTGGTCGATGACGGTTTTTTTTCGATTTACCATGAAAAAACGCAGGCTGGTCTCAAAATATTCGACCAGACCGATCAGTTGATCTTCAGTAATACCTACCCAAACCACGGTTATCCCAGTTTCGAGTCGATCCCGCCGATAGTCCTTTATACTTTGCTATTCATCGAAAACCGCGAATTGCTGAATGAGTCGAAGGTAACGGTCAACCCCGCAGTCGAGTGGGACCGCTTGGGTTATGCGAGCCTTCAAATGGTCGCGCACAAGCTTGGCGTGGACAAAAATGTACCGGGCGGCAGCACGTTGGCGACCCAGATCGAAAAATACCGGCATTCTCCAAATGGTTTTACCAATTCGATCGTCGATAAATTCCGGCAGATGGGTTCGGCTTCGATCCGCGCTTATCTGTTGGGACCTGATACCCGAGAAATGCGCCGTGAGATTGCGCTAGCCTATCTCAACTCGATGCCGCTCTCGGCCGCTCCGAAAGTCGGTGAAGTACATGGCTTAGGCGATGGGCTCGCGGCCTGGTTTGGCGCCAACTTCGACGACGTGAACAATTTGCTGCGCGCCGCGACACAAAATTCCACCGAAAGCATTACCGATCAGCAGGCGATTGCCTACCGGCAGGTGCTTTGCATTTTGTTGTCGCAAAGACGTCCGTCCTATTTTATGGGGCCGGGTTATAACGCTTTACAAACGCTGGCGAACAGTTATCTGCGGCTGCTTGCCGATGCGGGCGTGATTTCCGCGTCGTTGCGCGATCGGGCTTTGCAGGTCGAAACCATCAAACCGCTACCGGCCGATTCAATACCGGCGCAATTCGTGTCTGAGAAAAAGACTCAGGCCGTATTGCGCACCCGGTTGGCGCAAGCGTTGAACGTCAAGACGATTTATGATCTTGACCGGCTGGATTTAACGGTCAAAACCACGATTGATTACAACACGCAGCAAGCCGTGGCGACTGCCTTGCGCAAGCTGAGCGATCCCGATGAGGCGCGCACGGCCGGAGCCTTTGGCGAGCGGCGGCTGAATGAAAATGTCGATCTGTCGCGCGTCGTCTATAGTCTGATGCTTTTTGAAAAAACGCCGAAAGGCAACTTTCTGCGTGTGCAAACCGACAATCTGGACCAACCCCTGGATATCAACGAGGGGATTCGTCTGGATTTGGGCTCCACCTCGAAGTTGCGCACGATGGTGCTTTATCTGCAACTGGTTGCCGAGCTTTATAAGCAGTATTACGGCCAGCCCGTAGAAGAATTGAATAAAGTGCAACTGCATCCCAGAGACTATCTGAGCGACTGGGTGATCACCCAACTGAAGGCGCAGCCTAAAATCGATTTGCAAACGCTACTGAATCAGGCTCTGGACCGCAAATATTCGGCCAGTCCGGGCGAGTATTTCTTCACCGGCGGCGGCCTGCATCATTTCAATAATTTCAAGAAGAGCGATGATCACCAGATCATGTCGGTGCGCGATGCCCTGCGCGACTCGGTCAACCTGGTATTCATTCGCTTGATGCGCGACATAGTTTATCACTATCAATATAGACCCGAAGGCGTTGCCCGCTGGCTTGACGATCCGGAAAGCCCGAAACGCCAGGAATATCTGGAGAGGTTTGCCGATCGGGAAGGACAGGTTTATCTTGGCCGGTTTTATGCCAAGGCGCAAGGTAAAAGCGCGGAAGAACGTTTGGAGGCGCTGGCCCAAAGGGTATGGCTCAAATCATCGCGCCTGACAATGTTGTACCGCGCTATTTATCCCGATCATGACGTTGCTCAACTCGACAAATTTTTGCGCGCGCATTTGCCGAAAGAGATTGTAGCGAAGGAAGACATTTACTCGCTTTACGATAAATATTCACCGGAAAAATTCGACCTTCAGGATCAAGGGTATATCACCAAAATACACCCGATCGAATTGTGGCTGGCCGGTTATCTTGCCGAGCATCCGCAAGCGAGCCGCGAGGAAGTGGTTGCGGCCAGCGCGCAACAGCGCCTGGATGTTTACCGCTGGCTGCTCAAAGGTAAAAAGAAAAAGGCCGGGCAGCAGCACCGCATCATGAGTATGCTTGAAGCGGAGGCTTTTCAGCAAATTCATGAAGCCTGGAAGCAGGTCGGTTATCCATTCGGCAGACTGACGCCGTCTTATGCGACTTCGATCGGCGCATCCGGCGACCGTCCCGCGGCGCTGGCTGAACTGGTCGGCATCATTTTGAATGACGGTGTCAGAATGCCTGTCGTCCGTTTTGAAAACCTGCACTTTGCGGAAGGAACGCCTTACGAGACGATTTTGGATAAAGCGCCGAATGAAGGTAAACGCGTTTTTCCGACCGAAGTCGCCATAGCCGCCAGAAGCGCGATGATCGGGGTCGTTGACGGAGGAACCGCTTCGCGTCTAAAAGATGTTTATACGGATAGTCAAGGCAAAGTCATCCCCGTGGGCGGAAAAACCGGAACCGGCGATCACCGCAAGGAGATGTTCAATGCGCGCGGACAGATGATCGGCTCACAATTCATCAGTCGCGCGGCCGTGTTTACCTTCTTTCTGGGCAACCGGTATTTCGGCGTGTTTACTGCCTATGTTTCGGGTAAGGATGCCGGAAATTATCACTTCACCAGTTCATTGCCTGTGCAAATCGTCAGATTCCTGAAACCTACTCTGACGCCATTGTTGAACCGGACAACGGCCGACGACGGAAAGTCATTGTCAGAGCCGAAAATGGCGTTGGCTTCCGGCCAATAAGTTGCTATAGGCGGTGTTTTTCGCTTGCGTGGACGGGTTGCGAATCCAGAATCGGATTCGCAACCTTTGCTTCACTTCATGAAAATCTCTAGCGTTATGTCATTCTTGCTGGTTCTGGGTTATTGCCAAACGTCTGGAATTTGGAGCGCTGGGCTGCTCGCCTTCGAAAGCTGCGTTGATAGGGTACGGCATGCATTGTCGCCTTGCGCCCATGAAGGGATGCTGTTGAGCACGCCACGCCAGTGTTCGATACGATGGCGAAAGCCGTGCAGCGTTATTACCGGTGCTTGCGGCTTTTAGACAAATTCGACAATGTCCAGAACTCTTGGCTGGGAAGGAGGCGCCAATACTGAACAGGAACACGCCGGCATTGTTCGATGCATTGTCAGATAGGAAAAAACTCTGGCGTTTCGAAAACGCAGGGCATAACCGTCTGTCTTTGGAGGCTTGGCGCCCTTGGGTACAGAGGGTGATGTAAGTAACCGAGCAGTGATCGGATAGTTACTTCAAACTCGCCACATCAATTACAAATCGGTAGTGCACATCGTTTTTCAATGCGCGATCATAAGCATCATTGATTTTTTGTATCGGAATCACTTCCACATCGGCCGCGATGCCATGTTCTGCGCAAAAATCGAGCATTTCCTGAGTTTCGCGAATGCCGCCGATCAATGAACCGGCCAAGCGCCGCCCTCCCATTACCAAAGGCCATGCGGACAATGGGGTAGGTTCGGGCAAGCCGACCAGCACCATCGTGCCTCCGCGGCTCAGCAGGCTCAGGTAGGCGTTGTAATCGTGCTGCGCCGATACCGTATCGAGAATAAAACTGAAGCGGCCGGCGTGTTGCGTAAAAACTTCCAAATCGCGCGTCACGATAAAATTGTCCGCGCCGAGCCTGATCGCATCGTCGCGTTTGTTCGGCGAATGGCTCAGTACCGTCACCTCGGCGCCGAGCGCCTTGCCGAGTTTGACCGCCATATGCCCTAGGCCGCCGAGTCCGACGATCGCGATCTTGTCGTGCCGATTTACGCCGAAATGGCGTAGCGGCGAATAAGTCGTAATGCCCGCGCAGAGCAGCGGTGCGGCCCGCTCAAGCGGAATGCCGGCAGGGATCCTGACGACATACGATTCATCGACGGTAATCTGCGTCGAATACCCGCCATAGGTCGGCGTTTTGCCATCCTGTTCCCGCGAGTTATAAGTAAAGCTTGCGCCGTGCAGGCAATACTGCTCTTCGCCGGCTTCACAGGACTCGCATTGCCGGCATGAATCGACAAAACAGCCAACACCAACCGTATCGCCGATATGCCAGCGGCTAACCTCGCTGCCGATTCGCAGAATGGTACCGATGATCTCATGGCCCGGCACCATCGGGTAAATCGCCCCGCCCCATTCATCGCGCGCCTGATGAATATCGGAATGGCAGACACCACAATATAGAATGTCGATCAATACATCATGCTTGCCAGGCTCGCGGCGGTCGATCGTGAACGGGGCCAGGGGAGATGTGGGGCTAGGTGTGGCATAGGCGGATGTCTTTATCATCGTGATTCCTGTAGTCGTTTCTCTGTTTTTTGGCGTTTCGACGGATGCGTGCAGCAGGTAAGATCCGAATTTATACAAAGAATGCTTCCTCTCGCTCTGGGCGGAGTGGGCCAACCCAATGGCAGTGGCGTTCAGCTCAACGCGGGTACGCTGTTCGCACCGTTCCTGCTATGCGTGAATAGAGTATACACTCAAGGGCATAAATGGGAACGTGCAGGTATGCTCCACATTAGCGCGTATTGAGCCTTAGGCGGTGTCAGGCCAATTCCTCGGCGGCTTTGAGGCTGAAAACCTTGCTCAATTAATGCCCAGTCCGTGCCGTGAGGCCGCTTTTGTATCCCGTTTGCAATATGACAATAAAAAATCCCGATTTTACAAGATCTTTTTTTTCCAGACAGTTTCTAACGTTTCCGTCACCCTATTTCATTTTTCAGCAAGTCAGCTATTTCATCAGCAAACTGGTCAATTTGCAGTTTATCGTTGCCTTCAACGAGGACGCGGGCCAAAGGTTCGGTTCCGGAGAATCTGACAAAGGTGCGCCCCTGGCCATTTAATTGGCTTTCGATTCGTTGAATCAGTTCAGGATATCCTTTAATTAGATCAAGACTGGTTTTATTAGCGACCTTGACATTGATCAATTTCTGAGGAACATCCTCGAAGACCCGATTGAGTTCGCTCATTTTTTTGCCGGTTTCTTTCATGATCGCCAGCACATTCAGCGCGGCGATACAGCCGTCGCCCGTGGTTGAGTGGTCTAGATGAATCACATGCCCGGATTGTTCGCCGCCTAATGAGGCGTTCAGGCGGCGCATTTCGTCGACGACATGCTTGTCTCCAACCTCGGCTCTGACTAAATTGATGCCGTTTTCACGCATGGCTTTTTCCAGGCCATAGTTGCTCATATGGGTTACGACCAGCGTGTTGTTGCGCAACATGCCTTTTTGCTTCATGTTAAGCGCGCAGAGTCCCATGATATGATCGCCGTTTATCACACGGCCGAATTCATCGGCCATCATGACTCGGTCTGCGTCGCCGTCCAGGCTGATGCCCACATCGGCCCGGTACTTTAATACGGCTTCGGAAATGATGTCAGGATACAAAGCACCGCACTCGTCGTTGATATTGAGTCCATTGGGCGTATTACCGATTTGGATTACTTCCGCGCCAAGTTCGGAGAATACGGCGGGTGCAATTTTATAGGCGGCGCCGTTGGCCGTGTCGAGCACGATGCGCAGACCGTCGAGCGTATATTGGTTGGGCAGAGTGTTTTTGACATAGACAATATAACGCCCCTGCGCATCGTCGATGCGTCGACTCCTGCCGATCTTTTCGTGGTGCGCCAGATAGGGGGAAAAATCATCCTCGCTGACTAGCCGCTCGATTTCCTCCTCCATCGCGTCTGGAATTTTGAAACCGTCCGCTCCGAAAATTTTAATGCCGTTATCATGAAAAGAATTATGGCTGGCTGAAATCACGATACCGACCGACGCGCGCATGTTGCGGGTAATGAAACTGACGCCCGGCGTCGGCAAGGGTCCGACCAGTTGCACTTCTACACCGGTGGAGAGCAGGCCTGAGGTCAATGCCATTTCCAGCATATAACCGGACAGGCGAGTGTCTTTGCCGATCACGACTTTCGGAATCAAGTGCGCCGCCGCTTGCCGTTTCAAAATCACGCCGATCGCTTTGCCGACTTTGATGACTATATCGGGCAGCATCGGAAATTGATTGGCGTCGCCGCGAATACCGTCGGTGCCGAATAATTTAATTTTTTTGGTTGACATCATTCAATACAAACGCGGTATATGTAAATATTTATTCCAAAGTATAGAGGTTTTTGGAAATTTCTGATTTTTACGGTAACCCCCGAGGGTAAGTACTTATGCAAAATTAACCCGGTATTTGCACCCAAATTTCGAATATTTCACTCAAGGCGGAGCGCATCGATTCAAAACAATGTTAGGCGGCCCAAGGTAACCACGCATATTTAATTTTCTTCCATAATATCTCGATCGGATTCAGTTCGGGAGAGTAGACAGGGAGGAGCCAGGCCCAGACACGCAGCCCCCAATCACTCCCAATTGGCCGCATCCAACGCTTTACGATGTAGCGAGGCATTATCCATGACCACGATGGTCACTTCTCAAGGCTACGCACGCCGCAGGAAACGCGGCCATGGGGCATAGCGGGACGCAATCAGCAACGTGCGCTGCTCCGCTTCGCTCAATCCCGTCACAAACTTCATTTAGCTCTCTAAAACCAGCAATCATCCAGTTTCATTTTACCCGGTTCTTTCTTAAAAAATGTCGCGAGGAAAGCCCGTATTATGACTGCCGGATTGATCGCTGACGTGCGGCACGCCTGTTTCAATCAGATTTGATTCCTATACTGGGACTTAAGGCAGCCTCTTTGCAATAAAGAGGGAACGGCTTGACTTTTAATATTGGTTCGTAGGGGGAGTTTAATGATACCATGGTACGATTACTAATCTAAGGCGCCATTCATTTCATTTAAACGTTACTAATGAGCTCCAACCATCGAATCTTGTTTGCTGGCGATCCACACGGAAACTTCCAGCCGTTGATTGAGGCGGTACGTAAATACCGTCCGGAAGCCGTCGTCTTGCTCGGCGATTACGATTTGGAACGGCCTTTGGAATGTTATCTGGATGAGATCATCGGCCTGACCGAGATTTGGTGGATTGCGGGCAATCATGATTTCCAGTCTCCTTGTAAATATCATAATCTGTTTCATTCGTCGCTATCAGATTACGGCCTGCATCTTCGCGTGAAGGAAATTGCCGGTCTTCGGATTGCGGGGCTTGGCGGCATTTTTTTGGGTCGGGTCTGGTATCCGCCCGGGCAGCCGAAGTGGATCAACAAGCGCCACTTTCTTAACAGCCAGAAGCCTGGGCTGCGCGTTCATGATTTGTCGTTAAAATACCGCTCAGCTATTTGGCACGAGGAGTTCGAAGCGCTGAAAACCTTACAGGCCGATATTCTGGTTACGCACGAAGCGCCGTCTTCGCATCGCTATGGTTTTGCCGCGATCGCAGAACTGGCTTCGGCTATGGGAGCCAAGCACATTTTTCACGGCCATTTGCATGAGAATTATTCGGCCACAATCCGCCGAGATATCCGTGTGGTTGGCGTCGCGGACCAAGTGGTGGCCGATTTGGCGGGGAATGTGGTCAGTGCCGGCGAACTGGTGATTTAAGGATTTACCCGCCCAACTTTCGATAACGCGCAAAATCCGCAGCGATATCGACATCCCATTGCACCGCCAGCTCGACATGCGGTTGACCGATTGCGGCAAGTCTGGCGCGCGATATCTCCATCACGGCGGATGTTCCCCAAGGCATGTCCGCAAATAATTCCGGCCGCGGCCGATTCAACCCGACCAGTACATAACCGCCGTCTTCCGCGGGGGCGAATACCACATTCGCATCGGCATCCAGCGCCGTAATCGCGGCCTTGAGGTCCCGTTCAGTCAACGACGGGCAATCCGTGCCGATCAGTACGGCGCTCGAATAATCATGCAGTGCGGAGATCAAGGCATGGTGCATGCGTTCGCCCAAATTCCGGCCTTGTTGTTCACATAGACGCACAGAGTCATGCTGTGCCGCTTCGAAAAAAAACGGATGGTCAACCGTTGGGGTGCACCAAAGCTCGATCGGGCATAAACAGTTTTTCGTCGCTAGGCTCAGGGTGCGCCGGCTCAGCTCCAGATGCGCCGCCAAGGCTTCTTCCGCACTCAACGCGGGCATCAAACGGGTTTTGACCAAGCCCAACTGTGGGGTTTTACAAAAAATCTGCAAAACGGTGTGCGGGTATTGATATATGCTCATTCAATCTCTGCGCAGGGTTTTGAAAGGTAGCCGCAATAACCGGAGGAAACTCAACTCCTCCGGCTTCCGGTAAGCGGCAAGCCCGATTGTCATGCGGGTCTGCGGTTCTTGCGGTGCGGCAATATAAGTGCCGCACAAACGGTCCCAGAGCGAAATCGAAAAGCCGTAATTGCTGTCCGTTTCTGCCCGTCGGGTCGAGTGATGGATCCGATGCATGTCCGGCGTGATGATCAGCCAACGCAGTTTTCGGTCGAGAGCGGGTTGAATGTCGACATTGCCGTGATTGAAAGTCGCCGCGCCGTTCAGGATGATCTCGAAGGTAATCACGGCGGCAGGGTCTGCGCCGATCAAGATAATGCACAGCACTTTGTATAACATCGACAGCATGATTTCGAAGGGATGAAAGCGCACTGCGGTCGTCGCATCGAATTCGAGGTCGGTGTGATGCACCTGATGCAGGCGCCAAAGCGGCGGCCATTTGTGCATCAAGATATGTTGGCCGTAGATGGCGAAGTCCAGCAGCAACAGGGTGGCGACGACTGCCAGCCAGTTGGGCGCCGCAGTCAGGTTCAACAGGCCCCAGGCATGATCTTTGGCATAGACGGCGCTGATATAAGACATGCTGCCGATGGTCACGCGCATCAGGACCATGTTCAAAGCGGCCAGGCCCAGATTGATCGGCCATCGCTGCGCGCGTCCAAGCCGCAATATCCGCCTGGGGCGCCAATACTCCACGCAGATCATGATCGAAAAAATGCCGAGCGCGGCGGATAAGCGGATTACGGTTTCCAAAAGCGTCCCCTGTGATAAAGTTTCGCCAACTCGGACGGGTCGGCGCCGAAAAAATAGCCCAGACGTAATGACCACATCAACAAAATCGTTCTGAATACGCCGAATGTCTCCCACCGCCGTCCCGCACTGGACACTTTCGCGCTCAGGTAAATCGGCGGGCCGATGTTTTTGAGCAACTTAGATAAGGCGATGTCTTCCATCAAAGCGATGTCGGGATAGCCGCCCACGCTGAAAAAAGCTTGCCGCGTCACGAAAATCGCTTGATCGCCGGTCGCAATGCCGGTCAAGCGGGAACGCCAGTTCATCAGCTGGGCGATGACCTTCAGCATCACAGGCCGGCCGCACAAACAGATATCGAAACGCCCCCATTGGCCGCCCTGCATCAATTGCTGTTGGATCAAAGTCAAGGCATGGTCCGGCAAAAAAGTATCGGCGTGCAGAAATAAAAATACATCACCTTTGGCTTGCCGTGCGCCGGCGTTCATTTGCAATGCGCGGCCTCTATGCGTCCGGACAACCCGGTCGGCCAGGCCGGTTGCGATCGTGAGCGTATCGTCGCTGCTGCCGCCATCGACGACCATAATTTCAGCCTGATGCCGCAAGCCCTGCAAGGCTTCCAGGCAAGCGGGCAGGGACTTGGCTTCATTCAATACAGGAATGATGATCGAAAAATGCATAAGGATGCAAGGTTAAAAGCGATGATTGATTGATATTCTCGAACCGACGAAGAGCGGAGTCAATTGTGGATCATCCCCGAAAGGATTCACATCCTGATTCAATCCTGCCTCATTAGCAACAAAAGTCTGGAAAGAAATTGACAGTTTCTTACGGTCTGACCTATATTGCCTCGTCATTGTATTAAACAATGACGAGGCAATTGACTTTATTTTCTTAGCCGTTCGCAAGGGATTCGCGGTTGTCAAGAGCTTGGCGCCCTCAAGCTGGCTGTTATTCGATTTGTGCTTGTGCGACATGGGGCTTTGGGTTCATTACGGTTAGGAAGCAAATATAAAAAAAGGGGCGCACATGCGTGCAGTCTTACCTTACTTTCTTAACATGAATAGCAGGAGAAGAAATATGAAACAAATTGGTGCCGAATTTTTTGGAACCTTCTGGTTGGTTCTAGGCGGGTGCGGCAGCGCGGTATTAGCGGCTGCATTTCCGAATGTGGGTATCGGTTTACTCGGTGTTGCATTCGCGTTCGGACTTACGGTTTTGACGATGGGTTACGCGATCGGCCATATTTCCGGTTATCATTTGAACCCTGCCGTGTCCATCGGCTTGTGGGCGGGCGGGCGCTTTCCGGCGAATAAGTTATTGCCTTATATTTTGGCGCAAGTAGCCGGAGGCATCGTCGGCGGCGGCATCTTATATCTGATCGCGACCGGTAAAGCCGGTTTCGATCCCCACGCAGGCTTCGCGGCCAATGGCTATGGCGAACATTCACCCGGCGGCTATTCCTTATTCGCCGCTTTAGTGACAGAAGTCGTCATGACCGCAACGTTTTTATTTATCATTATGGGCGCGACCGACCGCCGGGCACCGCAAGGCTTTGCGCCAATCGCGATTGGATTGGGCCTGACTCTGATACACTTGATCAGCATACCTGTCACCAACACGTCCGTTAACCCTGCCAGAAGCCTTGGTATTGCGGTTTATGCGGGAGACTGGGCGCTGGGGCAAGTCTGGCTGTTCTGGGTGGCGCCTATCGCGGGCGCGGTTTTGGGTGCATTCGTTTACCGGTTTATTGCAGAGGGTGAGGATTGAAAATTTAGAGAGGTCCCGATTCATCAAAAATCATATAAAAAAACGGATTCAATTTTAGAAATCAATTCAACATCCGGGAGCTTCCCCTAATACAACGTTTTGTGAAGCTCCCATACGCATAAGCGTAAGGCTATTGTTTTAAGTACGGGGGAATGCATGGTAAAAGATCAGTCCGCAACCAGTTTTGCGCAAGTTCAACAGGATGAGCTGAATGTCATCAAAAGCCAGCGGCTGAACCGGGGCGATAACCGGCAGGGTGATGAAGCCAAGCAAATCGCCGGCCTTGCGATCAGCGGCGGCGGTATCCGTTCCGCTTCGTTTGCGTTGGGCGTATTGCAGGGATTGAACAAGCATAACATCCTGCGCGGGGTGGATTATTTATCCACCGTCTCCGGCGGCGGCTATATCGGTTCGTCGTTGACATGGTTCAATTATCTAAACAAGCAAAGCGGTTCGCCCTGGAGCTTTCCTTTCGCTTCCGAAATCGATCAGGGGCAGGGCGCCGCCCATTTACCATTGAATTACCTGCGGCAACACGGCAATTATCTGTTGCCGGACGGGCTTTCGTCCTTGTCATTGTTGGGTGTCATCGTGCGTAACATGACGCTTGCGGCCTCGGTTTATTTGGCGGTCATCGCCAGCCTCTTTTTCCTCTGCTTCAAACTTCAACTGTTTCAGCCTATGCCCTGGATGCTGCAGTATTTGAATCACTGGCAGCCGGTATCGCTGTTTACGCAAGCCGCACTGGCCATGGTGGTGTTTTTCGGCGTCACCAGCTTTTTGTATGCCTGGATGACCTGGCGCAAATTAGGCACCGAGGAACGCGGGTATCGAGGCCGCTTCTGGTTTCAGCGCGCCCAGGGCAACATCATTTTCCTGGCGTTTGCCTTCGGCCTGTTGGCCTTGCTGCCTGTGATTGATGTTTTTATCAATAAACGACTGGCTGGAATGGAATACATGTCTACTTCGGTTCCGGCGCTGCTCGGCGTGATCGGGTCGATCTTCGAGTTTTTCCAACAGAAAAAAGGCACGGAAGCCAGCAAAGGCCCGATGACCGAAATCCGGATTCTAGTCACCGCACTGCTGTTGATTGTCGGCATTCTGTCGATCAGTTATCAAATTGCGCAGGATTGGCAGCAGTCCGAGACGCAATGGCTTTACGGGGTGGTCATCCTCGGTATCGTATTGACCGGATGGTTCGTCAATCTGAACCTGTTCGGCATCGGCCGAATGGACCGGGATCGGCTGATGGAAGCTTTCATGCCGAATCCTGCTGCAGTCGACAACAGTCACTGGGAACTGGCGACCCGGGCCGATGTGACGTTCTTCTCGCAGGTCTCGGGACCCGACCAATGGGGGCCTTATCACATCATTAATGCGAATACTGTGCTGGTCGATTCGAATAACCCCAAATACCGGGGGCGCGCCGGCGACAATTTCATCATGTCCCATCTGTATTGCGGCGGCGACGCGATCGGCTTTCATCCGATGGCGTCGCTGTCCGGCGGCGAGATGACGCTGGCGACGGCGGTCTCGATCTCGGGCGCGGCGCTGAATCCGAACGCGGCAAACTCCGGGCAGGGCGCCACCCGGAACCGGCTGGTGTCGTTTCTGCTGGCGTTTTGGAATATCCGCCTGGGTTTTTGGGTCCAGAATCCCGCGGTGACCGGCTGGCGAAAAGTCTTGTCTGATATGAACATGCGTCCGAATTTCTTTTATCCCGGTTTTTTTCAAGGGCTTTTGGGACAGGATCTCAGGGAAAACGTGGGCTATCTGGAACTGACCGATGGCGGCCATTTCGACAATACCGGCCTGTATGAATTGGTCCGGCGGCGCATCGATACGATTTATCTTTCATCGGCCGGCGCCGACCCCAATTTCACTCTTGACGATATCGGCAGTGTCTTGGTGCGCATGCGGGTCGATTTCGGCGTTACGGTCACTTTCAATGACGAACTGGAAAGTTTGATGCCGGGATCGGATCAAGAGGGTAGCTATGCTAAACGTTTTGGTTTTTCGAAAATGGGCTTCGACAAAGGTACGATCCATTATCCGGCTTGCGGAACAGAGCCCGCCAAACAGGGCACGCTATATATTGTCAGAGCGACCCTGGTAAAAGATTTGCCGGCAGAGATCTACAGCTATCGCGCACAGCATGAAGAGTTTCCGAACCAGTCCACGAACGACCAGTTTTTTGATGAGACTCAGGTCGAGGCTTACCGCGAATTGGGACTCAGGTTGACGGAAAGAATGTGTGCGGCGTTGTCGCTTTCTTAGCGACGCATTTGCTCGGGTTCCCAACGTTTATGTTGGGAATCTGCATCCCGATTAAAGTCGTTCCGTTAAAATCGCCTCGATCTCGGCATCGATCAGCACGATCGGATTGGTCAGCATGCTGCTGCCGCGGCTATTCCCGATGATCAGCGGAAAATCCTCTGCGCTAATCCCGTAGCGATGCAGGCGAGGCAACTGCAACTTTTCGCCCCATTCGGCCAACTGCGTGATTAACGCCGAGCGTGCCGCCGCATCGTCCATCTCGTTCCGGCCGGTCAAGAGCCGCCCGACCTCTGCATATTTGGCCATGGCCGGGTGGTTCGGTTCGCGCGCCTGCATCGCCCTAATATTGACCCCAGTCGCCGCGGCTACCAAGGTGCCGCAGGCAATGCCGTGCGGGACCGGAAAATAAGCGCCCAGAGGCGAAGCCAGTCCATGCACAGAACCCAGTCCGACTTGCGCCAGCGTGATGCCTGAGAGCAGGGCCGCATAAGCCATTGCGGCGCGGCCATGACCGGCTTCCGGTTCGACGCCTTGCCAAGCGGCGAAAAAACCTTCCTTGAAGGCAGTCATCCCACTCCATGCCAAGGCATCGGTGAAAGGGTTAGCCTTGGTCGAGACATAAGATTCCAGCAACTGTGTAAACGCATCCATGCCGTCGGCCGCGATGAGTTCGCGCGGGCAACTTGCGAGCAAATCGGAATCGATCACCGCGTATTCGGGGACCAGGCATTCGTCACGGAATGATTTCTTGAAGCCTTCAGGCCCTTGAATACTCAACACCGAGTTTTTGGTCGCCTCGCTGCCGGTCCCGGCAGTCGTCGGCACCGCGATAAAAGGCGTGCTTGGACCGCGATAAGGAACATTCTTGCCGACGCCTTCCAGGTGATCCATCACCGAATTGCCGTGCGGCAGAAGTCCGGCTATCGCCTTGGCCGCATCCAGCACACTGCCGCCACCGATTGCGATCACCACCTCGACGCCTTCACCACGAAATCGACTCACCGCATCATCGACCAGCATCGGCGATGGTTCGCCCGAAACGGTAAAGTGCAGCCAGCGCAGACCCTTTGCTTCGAGAGCCTCGGTGAAAATCTGCCAGCGTGGTGTCGCGCAGAATGATTGTTTGCCGGTCACTAATAAGGCGGTGCGGCCATAGTTCGCCGCTAGCGCCGGAATGTCGTTGATGCGGCCCTTGCCATAGCTGATGCGCGGCAAACGCGAGATCGAGAAAGGAGCAAACTGCATACTAGTTACCCCTTAGGCAGCAGACCATCATAACGGACGCCCAGGCGCGGCTCGGCCATCCAATCCGCGACCATATCGCGCCAGGCTAAATAATGCGCCGTTTGCTTGTGCGCAGCCGCATCATCGGCGGATGCATAGGCTTCATACAGAATAAACTGAGTCGGATTCTCGGGCGATTGCAGCACATCGAAACGGCGGTTGCCAGTCTCCCGGATAGAAGCCTGATGGTTCAGTCGGGTGGCGGTGATAAAATCGTCGATGTGATCGGGTTTGACTTTAACGTGGACCAAAGTAACGTGCATGGTTTCACCTAAAACAACTGTGGACAGGCGGTCATTATACTGCACGTGATGAGTTCGATCGGGGCAAATTTGCGGAAATGCGATAATCCGCTTGCCCTAGAAAAAGCCCATCACAAACCCTGCCTCAAACCAAAATTTCAGTTATAATCGCGGGATTTTTACTGCATATCGTGAGTACCGTGGCGAGTTCGAATTACGATGTATCGACATTTCAGGGATTGATTCTTGCCCTGCAGGAATATTGGGCCAAGCAGGGTTGCGTCTTGTTGCAGCCGTTGGATCAGGAAGTGGGAGCAGGGACTTTTCATCCGGCGACTTTCCTGCGCGCGATCGGGCCGGAGCCCTGGAATACCGCCTATGTGCAGCCTTCGCGCCGTCCGACCGACGGCCGTTTCGGCGAGAATCCGAACCGCTTGCAGCATTATTACCAGTATCAGGTAATTCTGAAACCGTCGCCCGACAACATTCAGGAACTTTATCTCGGCTCCTTGCGCTATCTTGGTTTCGATCTGCTCGAACACGACATCCGCTTCGTCGAAGACAACTGGGAGTCGCCGACCTTGGGTGCTTGGGGACTCGGCTGGGAAGTCTGGCTGAACGGAATGGAAGTGACGCAGTTTACCTATTTTCAGCAGGTCGGCGGACTCGAATGCCGGCCGGTCACCGGCGAAATCACCTACGGCCTGGAACGGCTCGCGATGTATTTGCAGGGCGTCAAGAGCGTGTTCGATCTGGTCTGGACGCGCACGCCGCACGGCGTCGTGACCTACGGCGACGTGTTTCATCAGAACGAAGTCGAAATGTCGTCGTTCAATTTCGATCATGCCAACGTCGATTTTCTGTTCAAATGCTTCGATACCTACGAGCAGGAATGTCAGAAATTGATCCAGTCGAACCTGCCGCTGCCGGCCTATGAGATGGTGCTGAAGGCGTCGCATACTTTCAATCTGCTCGATGCGCGCCATGCGATTTCGGTCACCGAGCGTCAGCGCTATATCTTGCGGGTCAGAAATTTGGCCAAATCGGTCGCCGAGGCGTATTACCAGCGCCGTGAGTCGCTGGGCTTTCCGATGCTGGCAGGACAGGGAGAATCATGATGAGCGAGACTAAAAATTTACTTTTTGAACTGGGCTCGGAAGAACTGCCGCCGAAGACCTTGCTGAATCTGGCCAAGGCACTGCAAAACGGCATCGTCGCCGGATTGAACGAGGCCGGCCTGACTTTTTCCGGCAGTCGCTTTTATGCGACCCCGAGACGCCTCGCGGTATTAATCGAAAATCTCGCGATCGCGCAGCCGAACAAGACGGTCGAGAAGCGTGGTCCTGCCTTGCAGGCGGCGTATGCGCCGGACGGCAGCCCGAGCAAGGCTGCATTAGGTTTTGCGGCCAGCTGCGGCACGACTTTCGAGCAGTTGCAGGAACTGAAAACCGACAAGGGCGCGTGGCTTACTTATACGCAAGAGATAGCAGGCCGGTCGACGGCAGAGTTGATTCCGGACATCATTCGCAAGAGCCTGGCCGCCTTGCCGATCGCGAAACGGATGCGTTGGGGCAAAAGTACGACTGAATTCGTCAGGCCCGTGCACTGGGCCGTGCTGCTGTTCGGCGAGCAAGTGATAGACGCCGAGATTTTGGGCCTTGACACCGGCCGGACTACGCAGGGCCACCGTTTTCATGCGCCGGATAAATTGACGATCGCAAGTCCCGATGCGTATGTCAAAACGCTGCGTGAACAGGGCAGGGTGATAGCCGATTTCGAGGCAAGAAAAGTCATCATTCGTGACGCCGCGAACCAAGCGGCGGGGCAGGTTGGCGGCAGCGCGCATATCGAGGACGATCTGCTCGAGGAAGTCGCCGCGCTGAATGAATGGCCGGTGCCGGTAACCGGCAATTTCGATCCGCGTTTCCTGGAGCTGCCCGCAGAAGTGTTGATCACGACGATGCAGACCAACCAGAAGTATTTTCCGGTCAAGAGCCAGGGCGGCGCTCTGCTGTCGCATTTCATTACTTTCAGTAACATCGAAAGCACGCGCCCCGAATCGATACGGCAGGGTAATGAGCGGGTCATTACCCCGCGTCTGACCGACGCCGAATTTTTCTGGAAGCAGGACCGCAAGAAGGCGCTGGCCGAACGCGTGTTGAGCATGTCCAGCATCGTGTTCCAGGAAAAACTGGGCACCGTGGCGGACAAGACCGAGCGGGTGATCAAGCTGGCCGAATTGATCGCGAATCTGTTGCACGCCGATGTCGAACACGCGAAGCGCGCCGCCTTGCTCTCAAAAGCCGACCTGCTGACCGACATGGTCGGCGAATTCGGCAATCTGCAGGGCATCATGGGCCGTTATTACGCGCTCGCGGACGGCGAGCCGGCCGAGGTCGCGCAGGCGATCGAAGAGCATTATCTGCCGAAACAGTCAGGCGGTCCGACGCCGGGCTGCGTGACCGGTCAGATTGTCGCGCTGGCCGACAAGATCGACACCTTGTGCGGCATCTTTAGCGCCGGCCTGATTCCGACCGGCGATAAGGACCCTTATGCGCTGAGGCGCGCGGCGATCGGCGTGCTGCGCATCGTCATCGAAAACCGTTTGACTCTGAACATCCGCGATCTGATCGATTTTGCGCTGCAGCAGTTTACGCACGCCTTCGATGTGGAGGCCACGCGCCTCGCGGTGACCGATTTCGTATTCGACCGCCTGAAAGGCTACTGTTTGGATCAGGGTTACACGGCCGATGAGTTTGAGGCAATCATGGCGATTGCTCCGTCCGAGCCGCTCGACTTCATTCAGCGTCTGGCCGCGGTCAAAACGTTCAGACAGTTGCCGGAGGCAGAAAGCCTCGCGGCCGCGAACAAACGCATCCGCAATATCCTAAAAAAATCGGAAACCGCGCCTGCCGCAACCGTCGGTGCACTGGCTGAAGCGCAGGAACAGCGCTTGCTGGAAGCCGCCAATGCGGCTGGCGACGCGATCAAGCCTTTGCTGGCGCAGCGCGATTATCAGGGCACGCTGAGCCGCCTTGCCCAGATGGAGCCGGTGGTCAATGACTTTTTCGACCATGTGATGGTGATGTGCGATGATCTCGAATTGCGCGCGAACCGTCTGGCGTTATTGGCGCTGCTGTCCGAGCAGTTTTTGACGTGTGCGGATATTTCGAAATTGCAGTCTTGAGCGGTTATCAACGTCGCCTTGATGAAATCAATTTGAGCCCTGGGATGCGGGCTTCGATTCCTCGATTACTCTCAAGGGTACAAGTCCATTGCGCTGCATCAAGACGACGCGGTTTGGACAGATGAACCGAGATCGTTATGTCTTACTCGACCGCGACGGCGTGATCAACGAGGATTCCGACCAGTTCATCAAATCGCCGGACGAATGGCGGCCGATTCGGGGCAGCTTGGAGGCGATTGCGTTGCTGAATGCAAATGGCTTCAAGGTAATAGTGATCACGAATCAATCCGGTATTGCGCGCGGCCTGTTCGATCTGGGGATGCTGGACCGTATTCATCAAAAGATGCAGCATAGGGTTGCCGAAAACGGCGGTGCGATCGAGGCGATTTATTTTTGTCCGCATGGGCCCGAGAGCGATTGCGATTGCCGCAAACCGAAACCAGGGTTGCTCAGGGCGTTCGCGGCAGAGTATCAGACCGAATTGCGCGATGTGGTTGTGATTGGCGATTCGCAGCGTGACATTCAGGCTGCCGAAGCGGTGGGCGCGCGGCCGATTCTGGTCAAAACCGGCAAGGGCGAGAAAACACTGAAACAAAACTCCGATTTGAAGATTCCAGTATTCGATAATTTATATGACGCTGCCAACGCCCTCGTCGCGGGACAATAATTTCAAAGTTTACCTGGGTTCGACGGTGCTGTTTCTCGGCATGACCCTGTCGCTGTTTGTGATTGGTCCGCTGGTGCTGCTGGCAATCGTGCTGCCTTTCCGGGTTCGTTACCGGATTGCGGGGCTATGGGTCAAATGGGTGCTCTGGCTCGCGAAAGTCTGCTGCGGCATCGGACATCGAATCGAAGGTCTGGAACATATCGATCAAAACCGGACTGCGATCATTCTGAGCAAGCATCAATCGGCTTGGGAAACAATCGCGTATCGTGATTTTTTGCCAATGCATTCGGTCTTATTGAAACAATCCCTGCTTTGGCTGCCGCTCTGGGGCTGGGCGATGGCGACGCTGAAACCCATCGCGATCGATCGCAAAAATCAGCGCGCGGCGTTGCGTAAATTACTCGAAAAAGGCACCGAAAATCTAAAGTCCGGGCTTTGGGTGATTATTTTTCCGGAAGGCACCCGCACCGCTCCCGGCGAAGTCAAAAAATTCAACGTTGGCGGGGCGATGCTGGCCCAGCAATCTGGCTATCCGGTCGTGCCGATTGCGCATAACGCGGGTGTTTGTTGGCCGCGCTACAGTTTTTTGAAGTATCCGGGCACGATCAAGGTCAAAATCGGCCCGCCTATCGAAAGCAAGGGACGCAAGGCCGCCGAAATCAATGCCGAGGCTGAAGCGTGGATTGCCGAGGCGATGAAGGAAATGTGAAAGTTGGTACAAGTTTCACTGTTGAACCTTGAATCCTGTGCCAATGAATTATTAAATAATTACTTAAGGCTTTACTTTAATGAAAAAAATTCTGCTCATTGCGATTTCTGCTTTGCTCGTGACGGCCTGTGCTGAAAAGGGTGAATATGAAGATGCTGTTTTGGAAGAAATGAAGAAGGAACAGGACGTGAAGGATTATAAAATCGATCCGGAAAAAATGGCTCAGTGCGTGGTCGATACGACGACGAAAAACATGCCGGGTTATTTCGAATTTGATCCCGATCGCCGGACGGCTTATAAAAATTACACCAAAATGTTGACTTTGATGAAGGCGTCCGATCCGAAAAAGACGTTGGAAGAGTTGCGCCATGATTTCGGTTCGCCGAAAGCTTTGGCCGATGCGCATAACAACCTTACCGAGAGCATGATGAACTGCTATTCGGCGATCATGATTCAGTCCGAGTCGGACGCAAAAGATAACGAGCCTACAACGGAACCGACAATACCGAATGCCGAGCCTCCCAAAAACGTTGATGCGCCGGTGCAGCAAGCGCCGAGCGAGCCTGTTAAGAAATAATATCCGGTGTAACCGGTAGGTTTGCGATTTGCGGCCGCCGTATGTGACGAAGGCGATTTAAATAGCCGCGACCCAGATCGAGTTCAGGCGCAGCAGTTTCTTCAATCGGGTCGATTGGGTGCTGGCGGCTTGCCGTGTTTTGAAGCCTGACACGCTGAGCCGGTACCAAGTTGCGCGCTTGATATCGACCTTCGTTACTTTGACCGATATACCTTTTTTGCGGAATTCGGCTGCTTTTTTTCTGGCTTCTTGTATTTGTTTGAAGGAAGCCAGGTTGACCGTCCAATTCGCCTCGGTTTCGTTGGCGGACGGATTTCTAGAAGGTTTGCGCGATGCCGTTTTCAGCGCGGGTTTCGATTGGTGCGGGACTCCTTTGCGCATGGGTAGCGCGGCAATTTTTTTCCCGGCGATGCCCGGCGCTGGCTTTACCGCCGCCTGAGTCGATTCTGTATTCGGAGGCAGCGCCTCGTCTACCGCAATCGGATTCTTTCTCGGTATAATTATGGATTCGTCAGCCAGACTGCTTGAAGTTTCGGCGCTATCTTCCGCGGCCTGGTTGTTGCTGTCGAATTTTTCGTTCAGGCTGTTCATATCTTCTTCAAAGACAGTCTGCATTTCCTTTAACTTGGTCTGCTCAGCGCGCGTCTGAAAATTCAGATAACCGGCAGTCAACCCTACGCACAAGGCGGTTACAGACAAGCCGAGCGCGGCGTATGAAAGATGCCCGGCTTTTCGGGCTTTTTCTTCGAGTTGCGCCATTTGTTGTCTTGTGTCTTCCTGCATCGAGAGCAAGCGGCCCCAATCGATCGGAATCGGCGCAATGTCGGGGTGGATGTCTTGCACGAAAGACGTTTGTCGGGACGCGGTGCCTTCGGCAGAGTCATCATCGCCGGCGCTTTCGTCAGTCGCTTCAGCTGGCATCGTATTTGCGAAGGCATCGTCCCAGGGGCTTTGCCACATCGGAACCGGATCGGTTTGTAGTTCGATCGCGGTTGCCGGCTGATCGAATAGTGCATCATGATCTTCACATGATGCGAAGTCCATGTTCGGCGCTTCGGTCGGCGCGAAGCCGGAAACGGGCGAGACCCGATCGACGGCCTCGATCGTTTCGTCTGCATCGCCAGGCGGGATGAAGCGGTCAAGGATCGAATCGTTGACTTGGGCGGTATGATTATTGAGCGTCGAAAACCGGCCATCTTCAACGGGTACTGGATCATGCCGCACCGCTAACGACTCATCGCCGGCGAATATTGTTTCATCTTGCAATGGATCAATATCGGCAATCGGAGAGCCAAGATCGGCAGGTTCGATATCGTCGTCTGCCTGGTTTTTCAGCGTGAACAACACCTCGTCATCGCTAAACGCATCAGGTTCGAAAACCAGATCTGTGTAAACGGTCAACAGTTTGTCTTGCGACGCCATCGGCGCAGAAATATCTTCATCGCGATCGAAACCGGTATTGACCAGCAGACGATCAATCGCGTCCTCGTCATCATCAAGGTCGGTCAAGGGCTCGAAAACCGGATCAGTTTCTTCCACATTGCTCTTGATGTGGTAGCGTCGGTCCTTGTTCTTTTTGTATGTTGACTCTGTCATTTGGATGCTCTTTGGTAGTAAGATAACACTCTTTCGCGGGCTAGTTTATTGCGTGACGCGAAAAAATCCAATATCTTTCATTTATTTAATGGAAAATTAAGGCTGAGCGAAGGTGTTTTTGCGACATTGCCCCTATGAGCCGATAAACAGAAGAAAAATATGCAATTAGCCATTACCGTATTAGGACATAACCGGAATTATTTTATTACTGAAATATTGTCCACTATCCGCGATTGCAAATGCAGTATCGTGGAAATCCGTTTCAGCCGTCTGGAGCAGACGGATGCCGCCTATCTCTTGATACAAGGCAACTGGAATCAAATTGCCAAGTTCGAAAGCGTCATGGAGGCGGTCGAAAAACGTCTGGAAATCAAAATCCACATGCTCAGGCCCGAGCGTGAGCACAAGGAAAAAGATTTTCTGCCTTACTCGCTCGAAACGTTGTCGATCGATCGTGACAACATCATCGAGTCGGTGTCGGCATTTTTAACCGTGCGCGGGATTGAAGTCGAGGAGATCTCGGGCAGTTCCTATCAGGCGCCCTATATTTCAACTTCAGTATTCGCGACCAAGTTTATCGTGCTGATTCCGCCGGAGATCCGCCTGCTGCCATTGCGCGAGGAGTTTTTAGATTTTTGCGATCAACTGAATATTGATGCCATTCTCGAACCGATCAAACGATAGGATTTGCTATGACCACGTTGACACTTGGCAGCGCCATTCCCGATCTTGAAATTGTGTCCACCGGCGGCAAAACGCTCAGATTGACCGATTACCAGGGAAAAAATATCGTATTGTATTTCTATCCGAAAGATAATACGCCAGGTTGCACGCAAGAGGGTCGCGATTTTAGCGATCTCAACGAGCGCTTTGCCGCGCTGAATACAATTATTTTCGGCGTTTCGCGTGATTCGATCAAGATGCACGAAGGTTTCAAATGCAAGCAGGAATTCCCGTTCGAGCTGCTGTCCGATCCCGATGAGACTTTATGCGGACTGTTCGATGTGATCAGAATGAAAAGCATGTACGGCAAACAGGTGCGCGGTATCGAGCGCAGCACCTTTTTGTTCGACAGCCGCGGTAACTTGGCGCGCGAATGGCGCAAGGTCAAGGTCAAGGGCCATGCGCAGGAAGTGCTGAGCGCGGTCGAAACATTGATCTGAGGATTTCGCTAACAATTTTCTTGTCGCTCCCGCGCAGTGCAGGGGGGGGGGGCAATTTCGAGACGTTATTTTTGACCGAATCCATGAAGAGTAGGATGTCCCTCATTTATCTAAATATCCGCATAGACGACCCGGTTGCGCCCCTCTTCCTTGGCTTTATAGAGTGATTGATCCGCTTTTTGCAGCATCGCGTCAATATGGGCGCACAGTTCATTGAGCGCGGTGACGCCGATCGACACGGTAAATCGCAGAGGCTGACCATCTTCCAGCGGGATGAAAATGTCCGCGATCATTTTTCGCAGTCGTTCGGCGACTTTGACGGCTTCGGCGATGCCGGTTGCCGGCAGCATGATCACAAACTCTTCTCCGCCGAGACGTCCGATCAGATCGGCTTCGCGCAGCGTTGATTGGCAAAGCTCGCTGAATGTCTGCAAAACCCTGTCGCCGGTTAGATGGCCGTAATTGTCGTTGATTTGTTTAAAATTATCCAGATCGAGCATCAACAGCGACAGCGCGCCACCGTAGCGCAACGTGCGCGCCAGTTCCGCCTCCGCCTGTTGCATGAAGTGCCGGCGATTGGCCAGGCCGGTCAAATAATCGATCTGCGCCATGTGCTCGTATTTATGTTGAAGTTGTTTGCGATCGGTGATGTTTTCGACCATCGCGACGAAACAATGGCCGCCGGTATGGTAGGCGGCGATCGAAAACCAGAGTTCGAGCGGTTTTACGAAGGTTTCGAATTTCTCGGGAGGACCGCCCTCCGCAACGCGTGCGTAAATCGTAAAGATTTCCGGATTGGATTCTTTGATGCCGGGAATGGCTTCGGAAATTTTTTTACCGACCACATTTGTCAAGCCGGTCAATGCGGCAAAGGCCGGGTTGACCTCAAGATAGATCAAATCATCGGGTTGCCCGTTACGATAAAGCATTTGGCAAAATGCGAAGCCGCCGAGCATGTTTTCAAAGAGCGAGCGATAGCGTGCTTCACTGGCGCGTAAACTCAATTCGATCGCCTCGCGTTCAACGATCTCCCCCGAGAGCACCGTGTTGGCTATATGCAACTGACTCCGGGTCAGAGCGAGGCGTCGGTTCAATTGCACCAGATAATAGATCACAGCCAAGATGGCGAGTATGATGCCCGATGTTGCCGCGAGTACGGGTATGACCCACTCGGGCAAGCGCTTGGGTGTATTGCTATAGATGAAGCCGTCTAGCAGATCGTTAGCCGGAATCAGGCCTGCTTTGACGAAAGTGTTCGTCATGTGTTGCCAGCGTTCGGGGTTCATATGACCGATTTCGATGATGTCTGGAAGGATCAGTTTCCGCATTTCGGCCGCTTCGAATTCGAGATGCGCCCGTGACTTTTCGACATGATAGGTTTTGAGCAAAAGATCGATGATCTGATCGGGGTGGTCCATCGCGTATCGCCATCCTTTTAGTGTGGCGCGCAGCATCTTTTCAACACGCTTGGGGTGATCGCGCAATTCTTGTTCGGAAGTGAAAAAAATGTCGCTGTAAAAATCGACCCTGTAGTTGCTAGGCTCGATGATGTTGTAGTCGATATGGCGTTGCTTCAGGAAAAACGGTTCGTTGGTCGAATAGGCATTGAAGGCGTCGATTTTGCCGGCTATCAGATCTTCGATCCGGTAGCTGCTCGGGATGATATTGATTTGCGAGGCAGAAATGCCTTCGTTCAAAAGCATGGTCAGAAAGTCAGCATCTTCTGTCCGGTTCATCAACATTACTTTTTTTCCGACCAGGTCATGCGCCGAAACAATGTCCGTGTCCTTGCGCGTCAACAGGATCGACGGCGAATGTTGAAAAATGGCCGCTAACGCGATTAGCGGCTTACCCTTCAAACGTTGGAAAAGGACCTCGCTGTTGCCTTCGGCATAGTGCGCGCGTCCGGACAAGACTTCCTGAACGGGTTGATGCGAGGGATCACCGGCATGCAGCCTGACCTCCAGCCCTTCCTGTTGGTAATAACCCATGGCGACGGCCGCGTAATAGCCGGCAAACTGGAACTGATGATGCCAGCGCAGTTGAAGATCGATCACATCCAATTGCCGGTTCCGGGCGGCAAAGGCTAAGGTTGTACCACATTGGAGCAATAGGATCGATAAAAAAACGTTAATGTATTTCATTGCTCCGGGATTCAACCGTCAAGGCTGCGTTGGCTGATCAAAAAACACAGTCCAGCTAAATATAGATCAGAAGTTAAAAATTAAAAGCTTGCTGATTTCAAGCGTCGATCGGATTAAAGTGTAATGAACATTTTGGGGCCAGCGCGGGATGCTTTATAAATTGGCCCAAATCGATTACCCTTAGCCATTTTACATTACTCATTGATCTTACTAACACAATGTCTATTTCGTCTTTTTTAGAAAAAATCAAAACCAACGTTCCCCTCAGCTTTCAGGACACGATCGCCGTGATCACCGAGCACTATGATTATCACCCGGTCGAATTCAGCAACGGTCTGGGCGAGCAATGTCTCGTCAATTTGGCGGGCGTCAACGAAGGCTCCTGCAAGATTTTCGCTTTTGCGCTGCTGCATGATCTGAATAAGCAGCAGACCTTGAATCTGTTCGGCGATTTTTATCGATTGGATGTGCTCGGCGACCCCGACGGCAAGAGCCATCAAAATATCCGCAATTTCATCAAATACGGCTGGGACGGAATACAGTTCGAAGAAATGCCCTTGGAAGAAAAATAGATTACCCCTTATTCCCTCGATCCGAATTCCAAAGCCGGCAAACGATTCCGGCCCCTGCTTGCTGTTTGTCGCGACTATTTGAACGGGAAACGATGCTGTTCATGTTTGTACAGTTTTTGTATAAATATTATTTGACGCAGACTCTGAAACTTGTTACATTGCAAACGCCCCGGCGCAGAACAATGAAAATGATATTTCTCAATAAATAAACTAATTTATCAAGATGTTGTCTGATAGTTGCTCGCATCGAAACTCAGACGAGCCGCGGATGATTTTCAGAGTGTCGAACGAACTTTGTCTAGGGTTGTCGTTCAGTATGCTTCACCGACCTGGCGTTTCGGCATTATGCGGTTACAAATATAAGAAATCATTTTCATTCGATGCTAAACAGTGTTTCGATACTTTTTGGGAATACGCTAGATCGTTGCTTCCAAAAGTGTTTTGAGGAGGATAAGCATGGCTGTCACGATAGTAGAAGAACATTCTTCAGTATTGCGAGAGGATATTCACCACGAAATCGTCTATCCATCGTTCGATCAGGCGCCCGAATGTGCGGAGCGTGCCGTCTCCGATGCCGAAGACCCGAATATTCTGATTGCAAGGCGGCTGAAAAGCGGGAAGGTCGATTTGGTCAATGCCTTGGCGCAATCCACCTTGACGCCGCTGTGGTTGTTGAAGGAGTATGAACAACAGCTTTACAAGGAAGCTGAGGAGCCTGACGAAGAGGCAAAATTGTCCTCCGAACTGGCGTCGTGTCTGGCTGCCATTCGTGAATGTTATCGGCGCATCATGCAAGAGCCGACAGCGGCTGACGCAGAGGACATGCGCAAAGCCTTGCAATGGTTTCCTTTTACTTTCAAGGATCTCACGCAACTGGTCGGTCTGCACTGCTATGCTGGCAGAAAGGAACGAGACGGCTATGCGCCTACCCGCGAACACAGCTCGCGGATAAGCCTACGCTGCGCCGATATTGATCAAATGCTCGAATTGAATTTGCAACATGTTGGGCGGCGACAATGGCTTCTGTCGGATGGACAGGACAGTCAGTTGTATATTGAAGGCTTGCTTAAACTGGAACGTCGTTGGCTCGAATTTCGCCAACAACTGGTGATCGCAAACTCGGGTCTGGTGTTGTTCATTGCGAACCATTATAGAGGCGGATTTCTGGATTTCGACGATCTGGTTCAGGAAGGTCAAACCGGTTTGTTGAAAGCGGTGGACCGTTACGATTATCGCCTCGGGTTCAAGTTTTCTACCTATGCCGGTTATTGGATTAGGCAAGCGATTTCAAGGGCGCTGTCCCGCTCCGAGCGTGTAGTCAGGATTCCGTGCGGACAAGTCTGCCTGATCAACAAATTTTTCCGTGACCGCGAACGGCTATTGGCGTGTACAGGAAAGGAACCTTCATTGCACGATTTGGCCGAGCATACCGGCCTGTCTCCCCAAGAAATCGATGCGATTCTGTCGATTTCGCAAACCGCGGTGCCTATCGAGTCTTCGCCTGAAGACGAGGAAGAGGCGTTTGCGCCGATCGATTTTCTCGAACAGCATATTTTCGCCCCGCCTTTTGGAATGCTTGCGCAGTCCGATCTCGAGCATTTACTTGCACAAGCTCTTAAAATACTAAGCCCGAGAGAGTCAAAAATTATTTGTGAACATTTTGGCGTCGATACCGACCGGGAGTTGACGTTGAAGGAAATCGGCTTGGAATTGAACCTGACGCGCGAAAGGGTCAGGCAAATTGAAGTCGGGGCGTTGAGCAAAATCAAACGCCATTTTGGTGGGCAATTGAGCAGTTTTCTGTAACATTAGCCCATGGGTCTTGAAAATACCAACGGCTGCGCCCATTAATTGATTAAAATAATAGGTTTTTAAGCCGCTGAAGAAGAACCTAAAAATGATAAATGGTCAGGAGAGAGAAAAATGAAGATGAATCTATACAACCTGCTGCTCTGGTCGATCCTGATCACCGGCTTGCTATTAGTTTTCAATCGCTTTAATACACGGCCGCCAGCGCTGGACAGCATCGCTTATTCGGATTTTCTCGGCAAGGTTAAAGCGAAGCAAATTACGCGCGTCGAAATAATGGGCGATCAGGTCAAGATACGTACCAATGATGGTCAGGATCTGGAGACGATCAATCCGGACGATCCGCACATGATCGACGATTTGTTGGCCGCCGGGGTGCAGATCCGCACCGTTGCTCCGCCCAAGCAGTCGTTCCTGATGCAAATCTTTGTGTCATGGTTTCCGATGCTGTTGTTGATTGCGGTCTGGGTGATCTATATGCGGCGCCAGCAGGCCGGCGGCGCAGGCAGTTTCGGCAAAAGCAAGGCGAAGCTGCTCGAGGAAGACAAGCGCACGGTCCACTTTGCCGATGTGGCCGGCTGCGAGGAAGCGAAGGAAGAAGTCGTCGAACTGGTCGATTTTCT
>NZ_JAXUHN010000086.1:0-95401 GCF_035916875.1 Methylomicrobium sp. Wu6 | reverse complement strand
TACCGTCCACAGTTCTATTTCAGAACAACCGACGTTACCGGCGCGGTGGATTTGCCGGAAGGCGTTGAAATGGTGATGCCGGGCGACAACATCGCCGTCGATATCACATTGATTTCGCCAATCGCGATGGAAGAAGGTTTGCGTTTTGCAATTCGCGAAGGCGGTCGCACGGTCGGTGCGGGCGTTGTGGCTTCTATTATCGAGTAATAAACAATGTCAAATCAAACTATCAGAATCCGGTTGAAATCATTTGATCACAAATTAATCGATCAATCGGCTGGTGAAATCGTAGAAACCGCAAGACGAACCGGCGCGCAAGTTAAAGGTCCGATTCCATTGCCTACAAAAAAAGAACGGTTCACGATTCTGATCTCTCCGCATGCGAACAAGGATGCCAGAGATCAATATGAGTTAAGAACTTATAAAAGATTGCTGGACATTGTTGAGCCCACAGACAAGACAGTCGATGCACTGATGAAGCTCGATCTTGCGGCGGGCGTAGATGTCCAAATTAAGTTGAATTAAAAGATAGAGGAATTGGCAGATGTCAATAGGTCTTATAGGTCGTAAATGTGGTATGACCAGGGTTTTTTGTGAAGATGGCTCGTCTGTGCCGGTAACTGTACTGCAGATCGACTCCAATCGGGTCACTCAGGTTAAAGGTATTGAAAACGATGGATATCGCTCTATTCAGGTAACTGCGGGCGACGTGAAATCATCACGAGTCAATAAAGCAATGGCCGGTCATTTTGCGGCGGCCAATGTGACAGCAGGTCGTGGTCTTTGGGAATTTAGGCTCGAAGATGGCGAAGACGATGGCTTGTCTGTCGGTTCCGAACTTCCTTTGGATACTTTCTCCGCTGGTCAGATCGTGGATGTTCAGGCGAGCAGCAAAGGTAAAGGTTTTGCCGGCGTGATCAAGCGCCACAACTTCCATATGCAGGATGCGACTCACGGCAATTCGGTATCGCACCGTGTACACGGTTCGGTCGGTATGAACCAAACTCCGGGACGCGTATTTAAAGGTAAGAAAATGGCGGGTCACTTGGGCGCGGTCAAAACCACCGTGCAAAATCTGACCATTCACGCGGTCGATGCCGAAAAGCGTTTGATTCTGGTTAAAGGCGCTGTGCCAGGCGCGAAAGGCGGTGATGTTGTGATCAAGCCCGCCTCGAAAATGAAAAATAAAGGTTAAGTTATGGGTTTGCAAGTACCTGCATTGAATAATCAAGACGCGGCCGGCAAGGTCGAGGTCAATGAGGCGGTTTTTGGTCGCGATTACAACGAAACGTTGATCCACCAGATCGTTACGCGCTTTATGGCGGGCAGAAGGGCCGGCACCAAGGCGCAAAAAACACGCTCCGAAGTAAGCGGTGGCGGCATGAAGCCGTGGCGGCAAAAAGGCACTGGCCGTGCCCGTTCCGGCTCAACCCGCAGTCCGATTTGGCGGACAGGTGGTGTGGCATTCGCGGCAAAGCCACGCAATTACGAGCAAAAGCTGAACAAGAAAATGTTCCGCGCTGGCATCCGTTCGATTCTGTCTGAACTGCTTAGACAAGACCGACTGGTTGTGGCTAACGATATTTTGCCGACTTCGCCAAAGACGAAGGATTTCGTGGATAAATTGAAAGGCCTGAATGCTCGCCGGATTTTGATCGTCGTCGATACGATCGATCAAAACCTGGCTCTAGCCTCGCGCAATATTCCTTATATCGAAGTGGTTGAAGCGAATAATTTGAATCCGGTGCTGCTGGTGTCGGCAGAAAAAGTGGTTGCCACTTCAGGTGCGCTGAAAAAAATTGAGGAGCACTTAGCATGAGTACGCATCAAAATTATTTATCGACGATCCTTCGCGCGCCGATCATTTCCGAAAAAAGCACGCTGCAAGCAGAAGCTAACAAGATCATTGCGTTCAAAGTATTGAAGCAAGCGACCAAGAAGCAAATCAAGGATGCAGTCGAATTGATGTTCAATGTCGAAGTCGACAACGTCAATGTCCTGAATGTGCAAGGTAAGCAAAAACGCTTCGGTCGCAACTTGGGTAAAAAATCGGATTGGAAAAAGGCGTATGTCAAGCTGAAACCCGGCCATGACATCGATTTTTCCGCGGCTTAATTCACTAGATACAAAGATCAATTAGGAAACGGTAGTTAACATGGCGATTGTAAAGTCAAAACCGACATCACCAGGTTCACGGTTTGTAGTACGGATCAAATCAGACGATCTGCATAAAGGCAAGCCGCATGCACCATTGCTGGATAAAAACAGCAAAACAGGGGGTCGAAATAACCAAGGGCGTATCACAACACGTCATGTCGGCGGTGGTCACAAGCAGCACTACCGTATTATTGATTTTAAGAGAAATAAAACCGACATTCCGGCTGTTGTAGAGCGTCTTGAGTACGATCCGAACCGGACCGCGAATATCGCTCTGGTCTTGTTCAAAGACGGCGAGCGCCGTTACATTATTGCTCCCAAAGGTCTGTCCGTCGGTCAGGAAGTGCTTTCTTCCGAAACCGTGCCGGTTAAGCCAGGAAACTGCATGCCGTTGCGTAACATTCCGATGGGTACGACCATTCACTGCGTCGAACTAAAACCAGGCAAAGGCGCGCAGTTGGCCAGAAGCGCTGGCACTTCGGCGCAATTGGTTGCGCGGGATGGCGCTCATGCGACATTGAGATTGCGTTCCGGTGAAATGCGCAAAGTACTGGCGGATTGCCGCGCTGTGATTGGCGAAGTGTCCAATTCGGAGCATAACCTGGCGTCCTTGGGTAAAGCGGGTGCGACCCGTTGGCGCGGCGTCAGGCCAACCGTTCGCGGTGTGGTTATGAATCCGGTAGATCACCCGCACGGTGGCGGCGAAGGCCGTACCTCCGGGGGTAGACATCCGGTTTCACCATGGGGTATGCCGACCAAGGGCTACAAGACTAGAAAAAACAAGCGGACTGACAATATGATCGTCAGACGCCGTAAGCAAAAATAGTGAGGAATTAGCGTGCCACGTTCAATTAAGAAAGGTCCTTTTGTTGATCACCACCTTATTAAGAAGGTGGAAGATGCGGTAAGCAGCAATAATCGGAAACCAATTAAAACCTGGTCCAGAAGATCGATGATAGTGCCCGATATGTTGGGTTTGACCATTGCGGTTCATAATGGACGCCTTCATGTTCCGGTTCTCGTTTCTGAGAATATGATCGGTCACAAGCTTGGCGAATTTGCCCCAACTCGAACATACAAAGGCCATGTGGCCGACAAGAAATCCAAATAGGTGAGAGATGGAAACCAGTGCAAAATTAAGTAATGCGCCATTATCGGCGCAAAAAGCCCGGCTCGTTGGTGATCAAATTCGCGGACTCCCGGTTGATCAGGCTTTGAACGTATTGAAATTCAGCTCCAAGAAGGGCGCGGCGATCATCAAAAAAGTGCTCGAATCCGCGATCGCCAATGCTGAAAACAATGACAGCGCCGATATTGATGATTTGAGAGTGTCTACCGTTTATGTTAATGAAGGGGCGACCTTGAAAAGATTTAAGGCAAGAGCTAAAGGACGTGCAAACCATATCCTGAAAAGAACCTGCCATATCACAGTTAAAGTCGCAGAGAACGAGTAGGGGTAGACAATGGGTCAAAAAGTACATCCAATAGGCATCCGCCTGGGCATCGTGAAGGATTGGAATTCCAGATGGTTTGCAAATAACCAGGATTATTCGGTCTTTCTGCATCAGGATTTGCAAGTTAGAGACTATATCAAAAAGAAATTGGCGCATGCGTCGGTCAGCCGGATTCAAATCAACCGCCCGGCCAACAATGCGCACATCACGATTCACACCGCACGGCCAGGTATCGTGATCGGTAAGAAAGGTGAAGACATCGAAGTCTTGAAACAGGAAGTTTCAAGAATGATGGGCATTCCGGTGCAATTGAACGTCGAAGAAATCAGAAAGCCTGAACTCGACGCACAACTGGTTGCAGAAGGCGTCGCTCAGCAGCTCGAAAAACGGATCATGTATCGTCGCGCAATGAAACGCGCCGTGACCAACACGATGCGTCTTGGCGCTGAAGGCATCAAGATCAATGTCGGCGGACGTCTGAATGGCGCCGAAATCGCGCGTAGCGAGTGGTACCGCGAAGGCCGCGTGCCTCTGCATACCTTGCGCGCTGATATCGATTATGCGACTGCGGAAGCAAAAACAACTTATGGTGTGATCGGCATCAAGGTCTGGATCTTCAAAGGTGAAGTATTCGACATGGATGCGCATCTTGCCGCGATCAATTCTGAAACCAAGAAATAGTTGAAGGGATAGAGACATGCTTCAACCGAAAAGAACAAAATTTCGTAAACAGCACAAAGGCAGAAACAACGGCGTTGCTGTACGTGGTTCATCCGTCAGCTTCGGCGACTTCGGCTTAAAATCGGTGACCCGCGGCCGTTTGACCGCACGGCAAATCGAAGCCGGCCGTCGAGCGATCACCCGGCACGTTAAGCGGGGCGGAAAAATCTGGATCCGAATCTTCCCGGATAAACCGATTACGAAAAAACCTTTAGAAGTTCGTATGGGAAAAGGTAAAGGTAGTGTAGAATACTGGGTTGCTCAAATCAGACCTGGAACGATGCTCTATGAAATTCAGGGTGTGAGTGAAGAGCTGGCACGGGAAGCATTTACCCTGGCGGCGGCAAAGCTTCCATTGAAAACACTGTTTACCGCGCGGACAATAATGTAATGAAAGCAACAGAATTACGCCATAAAACCAAAGACGAACTGAATTCGTTATTGCTCGATTTGGCGCGCGAGCGTTTTAATTTGAGAATGCAAACAAGCACCGGTCAATTGGCCAAGCCGTCCGAGGTGAAAAGAGTTCGCCGTGAGATGGCCAGGATTCAGACCGTATTGAACGAAAAAGCAGGCGCATAAGCATGAGCGAAAATCAAACCAAAGTTCGGACGATTACCGGACGTGTTGTCAGCAACAAGATGGATAAAACCATTACCGTTCTGGTTGAGCGGGTTGTGAAGCACCCGGTTTACGGCAAATATATCAAAAAATCTACCAAGATGATGGCGCATGATGAAAACAACGTTTGCCAGGAAGGCGATGTCGTATCGATTGCTTCATGCCGGCCAATGTCAAGACATAAAACTTTCAAACTGGTGGAAGTGTTAGAAAGTGCTAACAAATAAATAGCACAAACCTTATTTGAAGAAAACTGGGAATTTATCATGATTCAGATGCAAACTAACCTTGACGTAGCCGACAACAGCGGCGCAAAAAAGGTCATGTGTATCAAAGTACTCGGCGGTTCGCACCGACGCTATGCGAATATTGGCGATATTATCAAAGTCAGTATCAAAGATGCGATTCCGCGCGGAAGAGTAAAAAAAGGCGAGGTTTATAACGCTCTGGTCGTCAGAACCTGTAAAGGCGTGCGTAGACCCGATGGCTCCGTCATTCGCTTTGACGACAATGCCGCCGTCATTCTAAATAATAACTTGCAGCCATTGGGAACCCGTATCTTCGGGCCTGTTACCCGTGAACTCCGAGGTGAGAAATTTATGAAGATTATCTCACTGGCTCCTGAAGTACTATAAGGTAGGGTTTGACGATGCAAAAAATTAGAAAAGGCGATGACGTTATCGTTCGCACCGGTAAAGACAAAGGTAAGAGCGGCCGCGTAACCAAGGTTCTGAAAGATGATAAAGTCCTGGTTGAAGGTATCAACCAAGTCAAAAAGAGTCAAAAGCCAAATCCGAATGCGGGCGTAACGGGCGGTATTGTCACGAAAGACATGCCTATCCATATTTCCAATATCGGACTTTATAACCCCGCGACCAAAAAAGCGGATCGCGTAGGCATCAAGTTCCTGGACGACGGTAAAAAAGTCAGATATTTCAAGTCCACGAACGAAGTTATTGATGCGTAAGGTGACATATCATGGCTAGACTACAAACAGAATACAAAGAAAGAATTTTACCTGCGCTGGTGCAGCAATTCGGCTACAAATCGATCATGCAGGCACCACGTATTACTAAAATCACCTTGAACATGGGTGTCGGCGAAGCGATTGCAGACAAGAAAATCCTGCAGGCTGCGGTTGCCGATATGGAAAAGATTTCCGGTCAAAAACCGGTCATTACGTTGGCTAGAAAATCGATTGCGGGTTTCAAAATTCGTGACGATGTGCCGATCGGCTGCAAGGTCACTTTGCGTAGCGACAGAATGTATGAATTTCTGGATCGTTTGATCAATATCGCCATTCCGCGTATCCGCGACTTTAGAGGCTTGAACTCGAAAAGCTTCGATGGCCGCGGTAACTATTCGATGGGTGTGAAGGAACAAATCATCTTCCCTGAAATAGATTACGACAAGATCGATATGCTGCGTGGTATGGACATTACCATCACGACCACCGCCAAGACCAATGAAGAAGGCCTGGCGCTGCTCAAGCAGTTCAATTTTCCATTTAAGAATTAAGGCGATATTGGTATGGCGAAGAAGTCAATGATAGCGCGGGAAGACAAGCGTAAAAAACTGGCGCAAAAATACAGCGCAAAACGCAAGTCTTTGAAAGAAGCGATCAGAAATCCAAATTCTACGTTCGAAGAAAAAGAAGCAGCAGCACTGCAACTGCAAAAACTGCCGAGAGACTCCAGTGTCTCTAGGGTGCGTAACCGTTGTAATTTGACGGGCCGCCCGCATGGTTACTACCGTAAGTTTGGTCTCAGCCGCAATAAGTTGAGAGAGGCCACGATGCGCGGCGATGTGCCAGGCCTAGTTAAGGCTAGCTGGTAATATTGCTGGATCATGTTTGGAGATTGAAAAATGAGTATGACAGACCCTATTGCAGATATGCTGACCCGGATCAGAAACGGTCAAGCTGCTGGCAAAAAAATAGTTAAACAACCCTCTTCAAAACTGAAAGTCGCGATAGCGAAAGTGTTGAAGGAAGAAGGATACATTACCGATTACAGCACTGAAACAGTCGGTAACCATACCGATATGACGATCGTGTTGAAATACTACAGGGGCGCGCCTGTAATCGAGAATATCAAAAGAGTAAGCAGACCCGGTTTGCGCATCTACAAGTCTAAAGATGAGCTGCCGAAAGTTCTTGGCGGATTGGGTATTGCTATTGTATCAACATCCAATGGTGTAATGACCGATCGAGCTGCTCGTGCAATTGGACATGGCGGTGAAGTTCTTTGTACCGTTTGTTAATGTAGGCCTGATATGTCAAGAATTGCAAAAGCCCCAGTGACGATTCCACAAGGCGTGGACGTCAAACTCGATGGAAACAACCTGACCGTGAAGGGAGGCAAGGGTCAGTTGTCCTATGAATTTAATTCAGCAATCGGTGTGAATGTTGTCGATAAAACCATCCAAATGGAGTGGAATAGAGACGATAAGGTTGCGACTGCACAAGCCGGAACTGCCCGCGCTTTGATCAGTAATATGGTTGTCGGTGTATCCGCCGGCTATGAAAAGAAGCTGGCACTGGTTGGTGTAGGTTACAGAGCCCAAGCCAAAGGTAACATTTTAAACCTAGCATTGGGTTATTCGCATCCTATCGACTTTGAAGTGCCTAACGGCATCACGGTTGAAACGCCAACACAGACTGATATTTTGGTTAAGGGAAACGACAAGCAGTTGGTCGGTGAAGTTGCGGCAAAAATCAGAGGCTATCGTCCACCCGAGCCATACAAAGGCAAGGGCGTACGTTACGCGAATGAAAATGTCGCCAGAAAAGAAGCTAAGAAGAAGTAAGGTAGCGTGATGGAAAAGAAGAATAGTCGTATTAAGCGCGCGTTGAAACTGCGCAGCAAAATCAAAAGATTGGGCGTAACCCGCCTGTCGATTCATAAAACATCACAGCATATCTACGCCCAGATCATCAGTGGTGACGGCAATCAGACCTTGGCTAGCGCCTCGACCAATCAGGCAGCGATCAAGACAGTGGTCGGCAATACCAGCAATGTGAAAGCCGCGGCTGAAGTCGGCAAGGCGATTGCTGAGCGTGCGCTTGCGGCTGGTATCGCTGAGGTCGCGTTCGATCGTTCTGGTTTTAAGTATCATGGCCGTGTCAAGGCGCTTGCTGATGCAGCGCGTGAAGCTGGTTTGAAATTTTAGGGGAAAACAATGGCAGCAGCACCTACACAAGGCAGCACAGACGGCCTGCAGGAAAAACTGGTTTCAGTTAGACGCGTTGCAAAAGTCGTTAAAGGCGGACGAGTTTTCGGTTTTACCGCATTGACCGTGGTCGGCGATGGCGAAGGCCGCGTCGGATATGGCGTCAGCAAGGCGCGTGAAGTACCGATCGCAATTCAAAAATCACTGGAACAAGCGCGTAAAAACATGCGAAAAGTTCCATTGAAAGGCGACACCTTGCAATATCCGATCATGAATACGACCGGCGCCGCGAAGGTTTATATGCAACCGGCTTCCGAAGGTACCGGCATTATCGCCGGTGGCGCGATGCGCGCGGTATTCGAAGTGGTGGGCGTTCATAATGTATTGGCCAAGTGCATCGGCACCAGCAATCCTATCAACGTGGTTAGAGCAACAATCAATGGTCTGACCTCGATGCATAACCCGAATCACATTGCCGCGAAGCGTGGCTTGTCGATTGAGCAGATTTTAGGACAATGATGATGGCCAGCAATAAACTCAGCGTCACTATGACCAAGAGCAAACACGGTCGTTTGCCAAAACACCAGGCGTGTCTAAAAGGATTGGGGTTAAGCAGGATCAACCAAACGGTTGAAGTGCTGAATACTCCCGAAAACAAAGGCATGATCAATAAAATCGCTTATATGTTGAAAGTCGAGGAGCGGTAATGTTTTTGAATACGATTCAAGCGAGCGTAGGAGCGCGCAAGAAAGCCAAACGCGTTGGTCGCGGTATCGGCAGCACCTTGGGTAAGACCTGCGGACGCGGGCATAAAGGACAAAAAGCTAGAAGCGGCGGTTTTCATAAAGTCGGTTTCGAAGGCGGTCAGATGCCTTTGCAGCGCCGGTTGCCGAAAATCGGCTTTAAGTCACATAAAGCGATGTTTACTGCTGAAGTTCGCCTCAACGAACTTAACGCCTTACAAGCTGATGTAATCGATGTGCAAACCTTAATCGACGGCAACATCGTCCCTGTTTTCACCAAAACCGTCAAGGTAATCAAATCTGGCGAAATTTCCAGGTCGATCACCCTTAAAGGGCTGAAGGTGACAGGCGGAGCGTTGGCTTCGATTCAAGCGGCTGGCGGCAAAGTAGAGGAATAATCTCGTATGTCAAGAGACGAATCAGCCAATAAACCCGCCGGCTTGTCCGAGCTGAAATCACGACTTTTGTTCGTTCTGGGTGCTTTTTTCGTGTATCGGGTCGGCTCGCACATTCCAGTGCCGGGGATTGACCCAAAAGCACTGCAAATCATGTTCGAACAGCAAAGCGGATCGATCCTGGATATGTTCAACATGTTCTCGGGCGGCGCGTTGATGCGGTTAAGCTTGTTTGCTCTTGGCATCATGCCTTATATCTCTGCTTCGATTATCATGCAGATGATGACGATCATCATTCCTGCCGTCGAGCAGATGAAGAAAGAAGGCGAAACCGGCAGGCGGAAGATTTCGCAATATACCCGCTACGGAACGGTTGCATTGGCGTCCTTTCAGGCGATCGGAATTTCGATCGCATTGCAGAATCAGACCGCCGGCGGACTTTCTGTCGTGATCAGTCCAGGTGCCGGTTTTATCGCGATCACCACGATTACGCTGGTCACCGGCACCATTTTTTTGATGTGGCTCGGGGAACAGGTCACTGAACGTGGTATCGGTAACGGCATCTCGATGATTATTTTTGCGGGTATCGTTTCCGGTTTGCCAAAAGCGGTAGGCGGAACCCTTGAGCTGGCCAGGACCGGCGAAATGAATGGTGGATTCATTATTCTGCTGTTCTTGATTACGCTTGCGGTGACCGCGATCGTGGTTTTCGTCGAAAGAGGGCAGCGCCGAATCCTGATAAACTATCCGAAAAGACAGCAAGGACGCAAGATGTATGCTGGGCAAAACAGCTTTTTGCCTTTGAAGCTGAACATGGCTGGTGTTATTCCTCCCATTTTCGCATCAAGCATCATTTTGTTTCCGGCCACCGTTGCAAACTGGTTCGGCAATAGTGAAGGATTAACCTGGTTGCGTGATGTCGCGACAATGTTGTCGCCGGGCCAGCCTGTATATGTGATGTTTTACGCGGCCGCGATTATCTTCTTTTGTTTTTTCTATACCGCATTGGTATTCAATTCAAAAGAAACCGCCGAAAATCTGAAGAAATCAGGCGCCTTTCTGCCCGGCATTCGGCCGGGCATTCAAACGAGCGCCTACATAGACAAGGTAATGACACGGCTGACGTTGATCGGAGCTTTCTATATTACCTTGGTATGTTTGCTGCCTGAGTTTTTGATTCTTTATTGGAACGTGCCTTTTTATTTTGGCGGTACATCACTCCTGATTATCGTGGTCGTTGTTATGGATTTCATCTCACAAATGCAAACCCATATCATGTCTCATCAGTACGAAGGTCTGATGAAGAAAGCCAATTTGAAAAAATAAACCCAAATTAAGATTCCAATAGGAGCAACCCAATGAAAGTCCGAGCTTCGGTAAAAGCAATTTGCAGAAAATGCAAAATCGTAAAAAGAAATGGCGTCGTTAGAGTGATTTGTGTAGATGGCACTCACAAACAACGGCAAGGTTAATTATTATTTGTGCCGTTAGTTAACGAATGTTATAATTCGGCGCTTAACTCAAGAACAGAACTCAGGGGAATATCTACATGGCGCGTATTGCCGGGATAAATATACCAGATCATAAGCATGCGGAAATTTCATTGACCGCAATCTATGGAATTGGCCGTCAGACTGCAAGAAATATTTGTGGGGAAGCGGGCATTTTACCTTCCATCAAAATAAAGGAATTGACCGAGGAGCAACTTGATACGCTTCGTAACATCATTTCCAAGATGACCGTAGAAGGTGATTTGCGTCGTGAAGTGTCTATGAATATCAAGCGCTTGATGGATCTAGGTTGCTATCGCGGGATACGGCATCGTCGTGGTTTGCCACTCAGAGGACAAAGAACGAGAACGAATGCACGTACTCGTAAAGGTCCACGCAAACCCATCAAGAAATAATTCCCGGCAGAGGTTAAACAATGGCTAGTCCCGCTCGAACCAGAAAACGTATCAAGAAAGAAGTCGCTGACGGCATCGCGCACGTTCACGCTTCTTTTAACAATACCATTATTACGATTACAGACAGAAAAGGCAATACGCTGTCCTGGGCTACTTCCGGTGGTTCAGGTTTTCGCGGTTCACGTAAAAGTACTCCATTTGCGGCGCAGGTTGCCGCTGAGAAGGCGGGTACAGTTGCGCAGGAATACGGCATGAAGAACCTGGATGTGCTGATAAAAGGCCCTGGTCCCGGTCGTGAATCCGCCGTTCGATCCTTGAACAACCTGGGTTTCAAAATTACTAATATTATCGACGTCACTCCGATTCCCCATAACGGTTGCCGTCCACCCAAAAAACGCCGCGTATAGTCTCTGGAGTTGTAAACAATGGCAAGATATCTCGGACCTACCTGCAAATTAAGCCGCAGAGAAGGCACTGACCTGTTTTTAAAAAGCCGGGGAAAATCCCTGGAAGGCAAATGCAAGCTGGATCAAAGGCCCGGCCAGCATGGTACTAAGCGTACACGGACTTCAGATTATGCGATGCAGCTTCGCGCAAAGCAAAGACTGCGCAGAGTCTATGGTGTTCTTGAAAGACAATTCAGCAATTACTATAAAATCGCGGATCTGAAAAAAGGCGCAACCGGTGAAAACCTGTTGAATCTGCTTGAGTCACGCCTGGACAATGTCGTTTATCGAATGGGTTTTGCATCCACTCGTGCGGAAGCGCGTCAATTGGTTAGCCATAAAGCGTTCCTGGTCAACGGTGCCACGATCAACGTGCCTTCGTACCAGCTTTCGCCCGGCGATGTCGTTTCTGTAAAGGAGAAAGCCAAAAAGCAACAGCGTATTATCGATGCATTGGCGGTCACCGAACAGTACGGATTTCCTTCGTGGGTTGAGGTTAACTCCAAAACAATGACCGGTACTTTTACCTCGTTACCGGACCGCGCCGATTTGGGCAGCGATATCAACGAACAGTTGGTTGTTGAGTTATACTCAAAATAATTACCATTCCGAGGGAATTAAATGCAGAATTCAATTTCTGGTTTGTTGAAGCCTCGTATTGTTGAGGTTGTTAGTAAATCGAAGAATCATTCAAAGATCGTCATTGAGCCGCTTGAACGCGGCTTTGGTCATTCGATTGGCAATGCCTTGCGTCGTGTTTTGCTTTCTACGATACCAGGATGTGCGGTAACCGATGTCGAGATCGACGGCGTACTGCACGAATACACTACCATCGAAGGCGTTCAGGAGGATGTCATTGACATACTGCTGAATTTAAAACAATTGGCTGTAATCCTGCATTCGCGAGATGAAGCGGTCTTGAATTTATCCAAAACCGGCGCGGGTCCCGTAACGGCTGCTGATATTTCATTGCCGCATGACGCTGAGATTGTCAATCCTGATTTGGTCATTGCTAATCTGACGCAGTCCGGCGCGTTGAATATGAAGATACGTGTTCGTCGCGGAAGAGGCTATGAGGCCGTCGGCGTGCGCCGAGCGCGCAGTGACAGCGCTTCAGCCGTGGGCGCGTTGCATGTGGATGCTTCTTATAGCCCGATTATTCGCGTGGCTTATAACGTCGAGAGCACGCGTGTTGAACAGCGCACCGACCTGGATAAGCTGATCATCGAACTGGAAACCAATGGTACGGTTGATCCTGAGCAGACGATCAAGTTGGCGGCAACGATCATGCATGATCAGTTGTCTGTTTTTGTCGATTTCGAAAAGGTCGCAGAGCCTGAGGCAGCTGAAGTCAAGGAGCCGGAAGTGCCTTGGGATCCGATCTTGTTGCGTCCGGTTGACGATCTTGAATTGACCGTGCGTTCGGCGAATTGTTTAAAAGCCGAAAATATATTTTATATTGGTGATTTGATTCAGCGCACCGAAGTCGAATTATTAAAAACACCAAATTTAGGTAAAAAATCTTTGACCGAGATCAAAGACATTTTGGCGCTAAAAGGGCTGTCGCTTGGTATGCGCCTGGAAAATTGGCCGCCGGATAGTCTGGCAGAGCACAGTCATTCAAGCAATTAACATCACATAGCTAGGTCCCAAAGTAATGCGACACAGAAAATCCGGAAAAAAATTCAGCATCACCAGTAGCCATCGAAAGGCGCTGTTCAGCAGCATGGCATGCTCACTGTTCAATCATGAACTGATCAAGACAACCTTGCCGAAAGCGAAGGAATTGAGAAGGTATGCTGAGCCTTTGATTACCCTATCCAAAGAAGACAGCGTGGCGAAACGGCGTGTAGCTTTTGCTAAATTGCGCGATCGTGATGTGGTGACCAAGCTGTTCAATGAACTCGGTCCACGCTATCAAGGAAGACCGGGCGGTTATTTGCGCATCATGAAATGTGGATTCAGATCCGGAGACGATGCGCCGATGGCTTACGTTGAACTGGTTGATCGGCCGCAATAAGTCCTGTCAAAAGGACAAATAAAAAAGCCGGGTCAATCCCGGCTTTTTTGTGTTTGTGAAATTCGAACCGCTGCTGATTCGAATTTCTGGCGATAAATGAATTATTTTTCCAGATATTGTATTTTGTTCGCCTTGCCGTTCCAGTCATCGGCTTCCGGCAGCGCGCCTTTGACCTCGGTGATGGTTGGCCATTTCTTGGACAGTTCGGCGTTCAGTGCAATAAATTGCTGTTGATCATCAGGCACTTCATCTTCCGCAAAAATCGCATTCGCCGGGCATTCTGGCTCGCATAAAGTGCAGTCAATGCATTCATCGGGATCAATCACCAAAAAATTGGGACCTTCGTGAAAACAATCGACCGGGCAAACATCCACGCAGTCGGTAAATTTACATTTGATACAGTTCTCTGTGACTACAAAAGCCATAATAATTTCCGGGAAAGTTGTCGAGTTATGGTCGTGAAAGGATCGGTATGATACCAGAAACCGGGTTCTGATAGAATACCCAATCGGTTCTGCGCGGTTATGAATCAAACAGATGCATTCGATGAGCGGGTCACCGATTGAGCTTAATGGACTTGTACGGTATGGTTGAACGATGCGAACACATTGTCGTCTGAATCGGATGTGGTCTGTTTGATTTTCTTTAGCGCTTTTTGCGCTTCCGCCTTCAATTGATCGTCGGCAAAGGTTTGCTCGGGACGTGTCGGCGCATTCGCAGCGTATTCAAAATATTTTTTCGCTTCTTCGGTGCGGTCAAGGGATAGCAGAAAATTGCCGTAGTAGTAATTGCTGTCTATGCCTTTTGGATTGATTTTAAGCGCGGTTTCGAGTAAGGCTTTAGCTTTGTCCTCATCGCCGAAAGCGACCGGCCATTTCGGCACCATATAATAAAGCGTGCCCAAAGTTACATAGGCTGAACCATCCATCGCTTGAGGATTGATGTTGATTGCTTTATGCAGCAGATCTTTTGCTTCATTGACCAGAGATAGCGCCGACATCGCGTCTTGGTGATCGGCATAGGTAGCCTTGATAACCGCTTCCCATACGATTGGCTCTGCGGCATTCGGATGTTCCTTCTCGAGTACCGTCGTTTTGTTCAATAGCTTTTGATATGCTTCGCCCTGCTGTGCTTTGGGGGTTTTATAATAAATGGCCGCCCATTCGCTTTCAATGGATTGCAATGCGTCGCCTAGTGTGTCCGCAACACATTGGTTGGAAAGTAGCAGTAATGCAACAAAAGTAGTTTTTTTCATACAGCGAACTATAGAGCAAACTTCGCTGCAATTCAATAAGTTTCTGATAAATTTTTCTAAGCGCTCGGCAATGTCCTGTTCGTCTAATGTAACAAAGCTTTAATGTACAACTAAACAATGACATAGTGTTTTTTCCTCAATGGAGGAAAGCCGTTTGCAAGCCATTATTCTGCGATTGGCCGGTTAGCGTCGCACCATTCGGAATATGGATGCCGTGCCAGATTGTTGTTGTAATAACGCAAATCATCGGTAACTTCCGGTCCAAGCCAGGCAGGCTTCACAAAAGGCTGGCCGATTGCGGCGAGTTCTATTTCAGCCACGACTAGGCCCCGGTTGGCGCCATCGAATTCGTCTATCTCCCAGAGATCATCGCCATGCTGCACATAATGCCGGGTCTTTTCGATCAGGGGTTTTTTGCATAATTCGGACAGAATTTCCTGTGCATCGGCGACCGGTATTTCATATTCATATTCGAGCCTGTGTGTGCCGATCGTTGCGCTTTTGATGTTCAGCCATGCTTGTTGTTCGCAAATTCTGACACGAATCGAGCTGGTCGGCTGCGAACTCAGATAGCCTTGCCTGAATATTTCGGAGTGCTGAATCTCTCGCCGCCAATTCTCATTCGCGAGTAAAAATTTATGCTCGATTTCTATTGCCATGTGATATTCCTTTGATCAAAATCGTGTGGATTCAACTATGCGCGTATTGTAAAACAACGGCAACAGTAAGCCGCAATAATCACGATCCTAACGCAAGAATCTGCTAAAAAACGACAAATTGGCCGCTTTTGCGGATTTATCAGTTCGTACTTTGTTTCAACCGCAAGCAATGTTAAAGTAGTAGTTGACTAAATGGGTGGGAATTACGCTTGTTTAGTCGCAACATGTTCAACTGATTAAGGATTTTATTACATGGCTTTCGAACTTCCTGCTTTGCCTTATGCTAAAAATAGCTTGGCGCCGCGTATCTCTGAAGAAACCCTGGAGTTTCATTACGGTAAGCATCACCAAACCTATGTGACGAATTTGAATAATTTGGTGCCAGGCACCGAATTTGAAGGTTTATCTCTGGAAGAGATTATCTTGAAATCTTCAGGCGGGATCTTCAACAACGCTGCGCAAGTCTGGAACCATACCTTTTACTGGAACAGTCTGTCGCCCAATGGCGGCGGCGAGCCGACCGGCGTGCTGGCCGATGCTATCAACGCTACGTTCGGTTCTTTTGCGAAATTCAAGGAAGAATTCACCAAATGCGCCGTGACCACTTTCGGGTCGGGTTGGGCGTGGCTGGTCAAAAATGCAGACGGCAGCCTGGCATTGGTTAGCACCAGCAACGCCGGTTGTCCATTGACCTCGGGCCAAAAACCGCTGTTGACCTGCGATGTTTGGGAGCACGCCTATTACATTGATTACCGCAATGCCCGTCCAGCTTATCTGGAAGCCTTCTGGGCATTAGTGAATTGGGATTTTGCGGCAGCAAACTTCGCAGCGTAAATTTTCTGAGTCATAACCTTCCGCGCCAATGCGCGGAAGGTTTTTTTTCTTCCTGATTTATTTATCAACTCCTGTTCGCTCAGAATAGCGGTTGATTCTAAAAGCCGAAAGACTCGGCGATCACATTCTCGTATAGCCGTTCTAATAACGGCGGATACCTTGTTTCGGTTTTTTCTTCCATTGATTCGGCCGCCAATATCTTTGGTAGCGCCTCTCGTTTTCCCTGACGATTAATCGAGCAGAGCATCGTCTTCTGCGCTCTCAATTGGCGTTCACTAAAAAACAGATATATAAATCGAATAATATCGTTTTTTTAAGATTAAACACCTATTTAAAATTAGCTCCAACAAGACTTTTGCATGGAGTACAGGCATGGCCAATCACGTTGAAAGCAGTCATCACAAAAATCAACACATTGAAATAGTGCATCAGATTAGCCAGATGCTGGAAGGCATCCGTTTTGGCTCTATCGAAATCGTCGTGCACGACAGCAAGGTCGTGCAGATCGAGCGTAAGGAGAAGTTACGCATGGATAATAAAATAAAATAATTACACATTTCTACCGAAAAAAACGGCGATAAAAAAATATTATACGAGAAATTGCAGTCTGACCGGACCACCGGATGGCAAAGTTTATTTTTGAGGACAAGGACTATGAAACATTTTAAACGCACAGCGATAGCAAGTGTGATTAATCTTGCTTTATTCGGTATTCCCGACGCCCATGCCGATACCGAGGCCCTGGAGCGACGCATCCGCGAACTGGAAAGCCGCTTGGAGAAGTTGGATCATGCCGGTGTGTTATCCAACAAACCGGTTACATCGGCTCCCGAAGTGGAAAAACTGACCCGAAAGGTGAATACCCTGGAGCGTAAATTGGAAGTGCAAGATGAAGTAACGGCCAGCACGTTCAGTAAGTTGCCGGTATTCGATGCAGGCGCCGATGGATTCAAAATTACTTCTGCTGACAAAGAACATCAGGTTCGGATACGTGGAGCGGTACAGGCCGACGGCCGTTTCTTTATCGATGATAACAGTAAGGCCCAGGATAGCAAGCATAATGACCTTTATAGGCAGAACGACAGATTCGAAATTAGGCAAGCGCGTATCTGGCTGGAAGGTTACTTTTTTAAAAACATTTTTTACAAGATCATGCCCGACTTTGCGGCGGGCAGCAACATTCTGCCGGATGCTTATCTCGATTACGCCTACCATCCTGCGGCCAGCCTGTTAGTCGGTAAATACAAGCCTTCGATCAGTCTAGAGCGTTTACAGGGCGATTCGGACGGTACTTTTCTCGAGCGGGGCTTTCCGACTTACTTGGCGCCAAACCGTGACGTAGGTATACAACTGCATGGCGCGTTCTCTAAGCCGGGCTACAAAACAGAGACTGTGGCAGGTCCTATCGATTCTAAAAATACTTTCATCTATCAGATCGGCGTTACAAATGGCACTGGAGACGATGGCAGTCCAAATAATGATGCGAAAGACACTGATGACAATAAAGAAATAGACGGACGTTTATTTGCCCATCCGTTCCAGCACACCGGCTATTCCTGGCTGGAAGGCTTCGGACTCGGCGTGGCGGGTTCTGTTGGAAATCCGAATAAACAGGCTTTAAAACCTCAGTCCACGCCTATTGGCAGAAGCATTTTTCTTGATTACACGAAGGTTAATTCCGGTTTTGCCACCCCGACATCCGACGGCGCTACCTACCGTATTTATCCGCAAGCTTATTGGTATTCTGGCCCGTTCGGCGCCATTGGTGAGTATGTTGTGTCTTCGCAGCACCTGGTCAGCGGCAATACCAATGTTAAGCAGAACAACACAGCCTGGCAGATTCTAGCTTCTTATGTAGTCACCGGCGAAGATAATAGTTTTTCCGGCGTCAAACCCATTCGGAACTTTGATCCATTCAATGGCAGGTGGGGCGCCTTGCAGCTTGCGGCCCGCTATACCCAGCTTGACGTGGATAATGATACTTTCCGAATCCTTGATCCAAACAAGTCAGCTTCCGGTGCCAAAGCATGGACGATAGGCGCAAACTGGTTCCTTAACAGCAATGCCATCATTCGAGCGGATTACGAAAATGTATCTTTCGATGGCGGCGCGGCCAAAGGCGGCAATAGGCCCAACGAACAAGTTTTTGCAACCCGTTTCCAATTAGCGTTTTAAACAACCTGACATAAGGCGTTTACCCATGAAAAACAAATTGACCGAAATAGTCTTTGCGGCTGTATTAGCCGTATTGGCGGCTGCTGAAGTGCGCGCGGCGGATATAAATCTGCTCAACGTATCCTACGATCCGACCCGTGAACTATATAAAGAATATAACCCTGTGTTCGCCAAATACTGGAAAGCCAAAACCGGCGATACGGTGACCGTCAATCAATCACACGCCGGTAGCGGCAAACAGGCTCGCTCTGTGCTGGAAGGGCTGGAAGCCGATGTGGTTACCCTGGCGTTAGCCTATGACATCGATCAGCTCTACCAGAAACGTAAATTGATCCCGGAAAACTGGCAAAGTTTGCTGCCTAACAACAGCTCCCCCTATACATCTACTATCGTATTTCTCGTGCGTAAGGGCAATCCGTTGGGTATTAAGGACTGGAATGACATAGTCAAACCTGGTGTGAGCATCGTAACACCGAATCCGAAAACCTCCGGCGGCGCGCGTTGGAACTATTTGGGGGCATGGGCATATGCGCTTAAGCACAATAATAATGATGAGGCGGCGGCTAAAGATTTTGTCGCCAAATTATTCAAAAACGCTGCGGTATTGGATACGGGGGCACGCGGAGCCACCACCAGTTTCGTCGAGCGGGAAATCGGCGATGTATTGATCACCTGGGAAAACGAAGCTTACTTGGTGCTGCGCGAATTTGACGCGGATAAATTTGAGATTGTCACGCCGTCATTGAGTATTTTGGCCGAGCCCCCGGTTGCGGTAGTAGAAGATGTGGCGCGCAAACATGGCACTACTGAAGTGGCGACGGAATATTTGAAATATTTGTACGGCAAGGAAGGTCAGGAAATCATTGGGAAAAACTTTTATCGCCCTACCGATCCTGAAATAGCCGCCAAATACGCCAAGCAATTTCAATCATTGGAGTTGGTAAAAATCGATCAACTCGGCGGTTGGGATGCTGCGCAGAAAAAACATTTCTCTGACAACGGCGTGTTTGACCAGATATACGGGCCGGGAAAATAATCCGTCATTAATTGGTGGCAATTAGGAAATATAGGGTGGGCGGGTTCCCTGTCCATCCTATACGTTTTTTCGTAAAGTGCTCTATCAAAAGTGGAGTGAGGTAATGTCAAAAAGCAGTATTATGCCGGGTTTTCGACCGACTATAGGGTTTACTCTGATCTATCTGGGTCTGGTGGTTTTAATCCCGCTCAGCACGCTGGTGTTTAAAAGTTTTCAGCTGGGTTGGGATGATTATGTCAATATCATTACCAGCAAACGCGTGTTGCATTCGTTTCGCGTCAGTTTTTCCACTGCGCTGGCTGCCGCTTTGATTGCCGGTTTTTTTGGCTTTATCGTCGCCTGGGTGTTGGTGCGTTACTCGTTTTTCGGCAAGCGTTTTTTTCACGCCTTGATCGACTTCCCGTTTGCCCTGCCAACTGCTGTTGCCGGTATTGTGTTGGCGACTATTTTTCAGCCCAGCGGCTTTCTCGGCAAGTTGCTGGCCGATTCGTTCGGCATACAGGTGGCTTTTAAACCACTGGGCATCGTAATAGCGCTGATTTTTATCAGCATTCCGTTTGTAGTGCGCACAGTCGAGCCGGTATTACTGGAATTTGAACCCGCGTTAGAAGAAGCCGCATCAAGTCTGGGCGCCACGCGCTGGCAGGTCTTCGGCAAAATTATTTTTCCGAACATTTTCCCGGCATTACTGACCGGTTTCGCGCTGGCATTTGCCAGAGGCGTGGGTGAATACGGTTCAGTCATTTTCATTGCCGGCAATATTCCCTTTGTATCGGAAATTGTGCCGCTATTGATTGTTGCCAAGCTGGAGCAATTTGACTATAGCGGAGCCACTGCCATTGCCTTGACGATGTTGGTTATCTCGTTTGTGCTGCTTATGTTGATTAACATGCTGCAATATTGGGTTCGTAAGCGCTCTGGACAACTTTGAGGATGATGTAAATATGAGTAACGTTACTCAACCCATAAATCCGGCCGGATTGGTTGCGCGCCAAGAACGGGTTCTGCAAGATGCGGACTGGGTCAGATGGAGTCTGATCGCTATTGCTGTCGGCTTTATCAGCCTGTTTATATGCTTGCCTTTAGGATTGGTTATTTATCAAGCATTCTCCAAAGGCCTAGAGGCTTATTGGACGGCATTATCCCAGGATGACACATTGGCTGCTATTAATCTGACCTTATTGACGGCATTAGTCACCGTGCCGTTGAACACGGTATTTGGCGTTGCTGCCGCCTGGGCGATTACCCGTTTTGAATTTGCAGGAAAAAGTCTGTTGACCACCTTAATCGACCTGCCGTTTTCAGTGTCGCCGGTTATTTCAGGAATGATTTTCGTGCTGTTGTTCGGTGCACAGGGCTGGTTTGGCGAATGGATGATCGCTCATGACATAAAAATAATCTTTGCTGTTCCGGGTATTATTCTGGCTACTTTGTTTATTACTTTTCCTTTCGTAGCCAGGCAGTTGATTCCGCTGATGCAGGAAATGGGCAATCAGGAAGAAGAGGCGGCGTTGTCACTTGGAGCGAGTGGCTGGAAGACCTTTTGGGCGGTGACCCTGCCTAACATAAAATGGGCTTTGCTATACGGCGTATTGCTATGCAACGCTAGGGCGATGGGTGAATTTGGCGCGGTTTCCGTGGTTTCCGGTCATATCCGGGGAATGACCAATACACTGCCTTTACATGTGGAAGTCAGTTATAACGACTATGACGTAATCGGGGCCTTTGCCAGCGCATCCATTTTAGCCGGATTGGCCATCGTGACTTTGGTTTTGAAGACGGCTCTGGAGTGGAAGCAGACTTCAAGATAAATGACATCGTTGATTTCAGGGAAGAGTATATCAAGCGCCAGCGCTGGCGCAACACAACTCTGTCATGATCCTCCGAAAAGACGAATATATTGTCCTGTAGGTTTGTCCGGCTATCGATTTTGCTGCTTATTAAAGTTGTGTATCAGGATGACCGCAAGAGGGAAATAATGGAAAAAGGCCGTATTTTTAGCCTTTAGCCTGTTTTGTTTTTAATTTTATTTTGAGCCCTATGAGTATTTTGCTTTCCAATATCAGTAAAAAGTTTGGTACGTTTGCCGCGCTGGATCAAATTAATCTGGAAATTCCAGAAGGTGAACTGGTGGCCTTATTAGGGCCTTCCGGTTGCGGCAAAACGACTTTGCTGCGCATCATTGCAGGCCTTGAAAGCGCCGATGAAGGGCGGGTATTATTAAGCGGGGAAGACAAAACCGATCAGGAAGTCAGTCAGCGCGGCATTGGTTTTGTGTTTCAGCATTACGCTCTATTTCGGCACATGACAGTATTTGAAAATGTTGCTTTTGGTTTAAGGGTTAAGCCTCGCCGTGACCGGCCGAGTAACGATGAGATCACTAAAAAAGTCCATGCATTGCTGGAACTGGTGCAACTGGATTGGCTTCATGACCGCTACCCGGATCAGCTTTCCGGGGGGCAGCGTCAGCGTATCGCGCTGGCACGCGCCCTCGCTGTCGAGCCTTCTGTGCTCCTGCTCGATGAACCGTTCGGCGCGCTCGATGCGAGCGTGCGCAAGGACTTGCGGCAATGGCTCAGAAACCTGCACCACGAACTGAACGTGACCAGCATTTTCGTGACCCACGATCAGGAAGAAGCGATGGAAGTCGCCAGCCAGGTGGTAGTGCTGAATCACGGCCGAATCGAACAGCAAGGAGCGCCGAGCGAGATTTACGACCATCCGGCCAATGCCTTCGTGTCGAAATTCATCGGGCAAACCAATGTGTTTCATCTCGAAAAAGAGGATAAAATCTGGCTGCGTGATGCTGGCATCATTTTAAATGAGCCTGATGCGCTGACCGCGCATGTGCGTCCGCATGATATCGACATCGAAAAAAATGCCGATACGGCCAATTCGCCTTTCATTTTGAAAGATTGGCAACATTTGGGCTCGGCGATTCGTATCGAATTGGCCAGATATGGCCAAAATCAGGGGAAGGCGACACCGATCGTCTATGCCGAGATGCCGAATGAGCGGTTTAAATCGCTGCAACTGACCAAAGGCGACCGGGTGTCGCTCAGGATTAGACATGCGCATTGGTTCAATGGAGATAATACCCATTTTTTAAATCAATCCAACGCGGAGTGCCGCTGCCTATAATCTCAGCTGTCATACCGGCAATCCCCTTATGACCTTTGGGGATGCGGCACGTGGAGTTTTTAACTTTATGGCATTGACGAAGATAGCGGCAATCATACAAATATAAGGAAGGTATGAATCTAAACCAACTCGAACTCCTCCGGGTTTTGCAGGAGACCAATTTCAACCTGTCGAAAGCGGCTGAAAAGATGTTCGTCGTGCAGTCGGCGGTCAGCCGCCAATTGCAATTGCTGGAAGGCGAACTCGGCGCGCCGGTGTTCGAGCGCCAAGGTAAAAAACTGGTTGGGCTAACGCCGCTCGGCGAACGGATCATGGAAGAAGTCACTATGATCAATCTGTCCAAGCGTAACATTCAGGCGATCGCGGAAGATTTTTTGAATAACCGCAATGGCGAATTGCACATTGCGACGACGCATACGCAGGCCAAATATTTCTTGCCGGAACCGATCCGCAAGTTCCGGGAGAATTACCCTAACATCAAAATCTACATCGTGCAGTCGTCGCCCACCAATCTGATCGATCTGTTGCATCATCATCAGGCCGACATTGCGATCTGCACCGAAAAACTGAATGAAGAGGATGACAAGCTGATCATCAAGCCGTGCTACGAATGGCACCATGTCGCAATCGTGCCGAAAGACCATCCGTTGGCCGAAGAAGAGATCACGCTGGAGCGGCTGGCCGATTTTCCGATTTTGACCTACAGCAAGGGCTATACCGGCCGCTCGAGCATTGAAATGGCCTTGGCCAGCAGCCATATCCACCTGGATATCACGCTCGAAGCCGCCGATTCGGACATTATCAAGACCTATGTGCGGATCGGCCTCGGCGTCGGCATCATCGCCGCAACCGCCTTCGAGCAGCAGGTGGATGAAGACTTGGTCGCACGCGACCTGGGTCATCTGATTCCACCGTCGGTAACTCGCTTCGCTTATTTGAAACAGATGTACCTGCCGTCTTTTTGCCGTTTTTTCATCGACGAGTTATTGGCGACGGGGGGGCAGAGACAGCAAACGGGTTAGTTCATTTTCATCATATATTTTCGACGATGCTGACAACCCTGTTTTCGTTCAAACAAAAGCGAGAAAAATCGCTCAATTCGGCCAAAGGTGTCGATCATAAGTAAATGACACTGTTTTGCTTCCACTCAGCTGAATTTTTTAACATCCGATGAACTTTTCCGCGTGTTTTAAAAACTAACGGATAGTTACTGAAAACATGCGGCAACCTCTGAAATAGTAAGTTGCCGTCACCTTATCCGTCTCTCATGCGTATGGATAAGGGTTGTGCACCGCCCGAAATTCCTTCGTTTATTTCCCGCCTACTTCATTAACCGTTAACCGGCCCTTTTTCGGCCGGGTTTTATCAACTGCCCTAGCAGGACCCAAGCATTTGTTTTTTTACCCACTATCGGTCTTCCAATCGATTGCTCGACTTATGCGGCAGACGATGGGAAAAGTACGGATGTGTCCAAGATTCTGCATTAGTTTTATTGAGTTAAGTCATATATGCCACAACATGTTACCCCGCCCGAAACCTTACCACCCACTTACCGCCAAAACATTCAAGGCTTTCGCGAAGATTTGATCCAGGCCGTATCGAAATACGCGCAGCCCGATTATCGCAAGGCTTTTGGTCAAATAGCGAACACCTTTCTACCTTACCTCGGCCTCTGGGCGCTAATGATTTTTACCGTGCTGTACGGACTCCCGGTTTGGACGACCCTGCTTTTGTCCATACCTGCGGCCGGCTTCCTGGTGCGCATCTTCATCCTGTTCCATGATTGCTGCCACGGCGCCTTTTTTCCATCACGCTCGGCCAACCGGATTCTGGGATATATTTCCGGTATCATGGTCTTCACGTCGTATGAGGACTGGAAGCGCACCCATATCATACATCATGCCGCATCAGGCAATCTGGATCGACGCGGCGTAGGCGACATCTGGACCCTGACAGTCGATGAATATCTGGCTGCCTCCCGGTTTAAACGCCTGGTCTATCGTTTATTCCGTAATCCGCTGCTGTTATTCACGGTCATCCCTTTTGTGCTGTTTATAATCATCCAGCGCTTCCCCAGCCAGGGCGCCAAAAAACGCGAACGCAACAGCGTTATTTTTACCAATATCGCCATTGCCGCGGTCATCACTCTAATGAGCTTGACCTTGGGGTTTCAGAACTACCTGCTGATTCAATTGCCGATCATCATCATGGCGGCAAGCGCCGGTATGTGGCTGTTCTACGTTCAGCATCAATATGAGGATGTTTACTGGGAACGTGAACAAAATTGGGACCTGACCAGTTCAGGGCTTGAGGGAAGTTCATACTATAAACTTCCCAAAGTGCTGCAATGGATCGTCGGCAATATCGGACTGCATCACATTCACCACGTCAGGGCCAATATTCCGAACTATAACTTGCAGCGCTGTTATAACGAAGTGCCTGTCTTACAGACGGTAAAACCGCTGACAATACGCCAGAGCCTTAAGTCGTTATGGCTGAATCTTTGGGACGAGCAAAATCAGAAACTGGTCAGCTTCCGCTCGATCAGTATGTTGCCCCGTTTGGCGAGCCGGCCGGTGGAAGTTTGATGTAAATAGTGTAGGTCAGGTCAGAACTATTACGGTTTATTCTCATCTTATTCGGAAAACGGGCTGCGTTTAGACGCATCGCTGATTCCAGGGCGTCTCCTACCGGACGTGCAGGGGCGGGCGCTTGTGGGGAGTTTTTTTCTTGTTATATTGACAGGACTAATGCACCTACGGTATTTTACCGATAAGTTGATTGCTGACCGGACAACCGGAAGCCAGTGTTCGGATTAAGGACATTGGCTTTTTTTTTGCCTAAAAATTTGTGCTTGGTTTTGCAGGCCAAGTTAACTGGAGGCAAGGATTACCTCTGTTTGGCAATGCAACGTTTTTAGCTTTTTGGTGTTGGCTTAACGATAATGTCGTTATTTCAACCGACTTCATTCATGAAAAAAATGGCTCAAATCAATGTAAATGAAAATCGCCTCGAAATCGACAGCATCGTCGCGGAATTGCGCGCCTTACGCTTGCACTCGCTCGAGAGCCGGGCACGCCTGAATAAGCCGCCGAAGCTGCCGTCGCGCAAAGTTCTGATTACGATTATCGATGGGCTTAGCGCGGCTATGTTTCCGAATCGGCTCGGCCTTCCTGATCTGACCGACGAAGGCATTGACAGTTATGTCGGCCATACCCTGGACGCGACGCTCAGGGAATTGCAGAAACAGATTCGCCGCGAGTTGTATTTCATCTCCGACGATGGCGCCGACTCCGAGGAGATTCTGCTGCGCGCGGCGGCGATCACCCGCGCTTTCGCGGTGACGATTCCGGCGTTGCGACGGCTGATCGATTGCGATATTCAGGCTGCGTACGAGGGCGACCCGGCTGCGGGCAGCATTGATGAAGTGTTGGTTTGCTATCCGGGCGTCACCGCGATGATTCATCAGCGTATCGCACACGCGCTTTATGGTCTCGGCGTCCGGCTGATTGCTCGCATGATCACCGAAATCGCCCACTCCGCGACTGGTATCGACATTCATCCGGGCGCCGAAATCGGCGAAAGTTTTTTCATCGATCACGGCACCGGCGTTGTCATCGGCGAAACTTCGGTGATCGGCCGCCATGTGCGCCTATATCAGGCGGTAACGTTGGGGGCGAAGCGATTTATGAAAGACGCGGACGGAACTTTAACCAAAGGCTATCCCCGTCACCCGATTGTCGAGGACGATGTGGTGATTTATGCCGGTGCGACGATTCTTGGCCGCGTCACGATAGGCCGAGGATCGACGATAGGAGGCAATGTCTGGCTGACCGAGAGCGTCGCGCCCGGCAGCATCGTGACCCAATCGCGCGCGCACTGTGAAATTTTAACCAAAAAAGAGCCGCCGGTTTATAGTGAATAATGCGTAAACCATTTTTTATATTCAATAATTTAAGAGGAACAATCCGATGACCGATATTCATGAAGCTCATACCGCATTAGGAGACGTTGCCGCTCGCACGCTTTCCAATGCGACCAAGACCGTCCCGATGATGGGAGCCATTACGCCGCGCTGGCTGGTGCACCTGCTGCAATGGGTGCCGGTCGAAGCGGGTATTTACCGGGTCAACAAAGTCAAGAATGAAGCCGACCTCGCGGTGGACTGCTCCAGTCTTGATGAAAAAGTGTTGCCGCAAACCTTTGTCGATTACGAAGAATGGGGCCGCGAATACCGTCTGAATGCGGTCAATACTGTACTGGACGTCCATACCCGTATCGCCGATTTGTACAGCAGTCCGCATAACCAGATTCGCGAGCAACTGCGTTTGACCATCGAAACGGTCAAGGAGCGCCAGGAAAGCGAATTGATCAACAACGCCGAGTACGGATTGTTGAACAATGTCGCCAACTCGATGAAAATTTCGCCCCGCCACGGCTCGCCGACGCCGGACGATATTGATGAGTTGATTGCGAAGGTCTGGAAAGAGCCTGGGTTCTTTCTGGCGCATCCGCGCGCGATCGCGGCCTTTGGTCGTGAAGCGACTCGTCGCGGCACGCCGCCGCCGACTATTTCGTTGTTCGGATCGCAGTTTCTGACCTGGCGCGGACTGCCCTTCATCCCGACAGACAAGCTGAGAATCACCAACGGCAAGACCAATATCCTGCTGTTGCGCACCGGCGAAAGCCGTCAGGGTGTGGTCGGACTGTATCAGCCGAATCTGACCGATGAACTGAGCATGGGCTTGTCCGTGCGTTTCATGGGTATCAACCATAAAGCGATTGCTTCGTATCTGGTGTCTTTGTACTGCTCACTGGCGGTGTTGACCGACGACGCGCTCGGTGTGCTCGAAAACGTCGAAGTGGACAACTATTATGACTACGCGTATGACTACAAGAAGTGATCTCGAAAATTTGGCCACCGCGCCGCCTTTACCGGATATCGAGCAACTAAACCGCTGGGCGAATGAGTTTTTCTCCGCGGTGCCGTCACCCGGGGCGGGCGTTCATGCCGTACAGCCCGAGACAGGACATCAAGCCGCCGAGGCTATCACCGATATTCACCCGTCGTCGGGGCATGCGATTGTGCCGGATTCGTTCAGCGTTCCGCATGAAAGCGGCTTGCATGAACTGGCGACGCCTGCGCAGCCTGCCGAACCCGCGACTGCAGGATCGTCGTATTATTTTCTGCAACATGCGAATGCGGAAGGGCTCGATGTCGTGCCGCATGCGTCTGCGACGCATGGCTTATCCAGGCTGACAACCGATACATCATCATTCGGCGTCAGACCGGAAAGTTTTGGTTTGCCGGGACTTGGCGAACTGAAAAATCTGGCATCGCCGAGGATTGGCAATCCTGGTTTGTCCGGCGGTTCTTCGTTTTATTTTCTCGAAGAATTGAGCGGAGCCGCTCGTTCAGCGGCAGCGCCGAGCCTCGGTTCCGCGCATCCGCCTTTCGACGTGCATGCGCTGCGCCGCGACTTTCCGATCCTGAGCGAAAAGGTCAACGGCCGTCCACTGGTGTGGCTCGACAACGCCGCGACAACGCAGAAACCGCAAGCGGTGATTGACCGGCTGAGTTATTTTTATCAGCACGAAAACTCGAACATCCATCGCGCCGCGCATGAACTGGCAGCGCGTTCGACCGATGCTTACGAAAATGCACGGGAAATCGTCGCGCGTTTCATAGGGGCGAGTTCGCCGAATGACGTGGTGTTTGTACGCGGTTCGACCGAGGCGATCAATCTGGTGGCGCAAAGCTGGGGGCGCGCGAACGTGGGCCCGGGCGACGAGATCATCGTCAGTTGGCTCGAACATCACGCGAACATCGTGCCGTGGCAGCAGTTATGCGCGGAAAAGGGCGCGGTCTTGAAGGTGATTCCGGTCGACGACACGGGCCAGATCCTGTTGTCGGAATACCAGAAATTGCTGAACGGCAAGACCAAGCTGGTGGCGTTTACACAGGTCTCCAATGCGCTCGGCACGATCACGCCGGCCCAGGAAATCATCGAACTGGCGCATCGCGCCGGCGCGAAAGTCCTGCTCGACGGCGCTCAGTCGATCTCGCATATCAAGGTCGACGTGCAAAAACTCGATTGCGACTGGTTCGTGTTTTCCGGACACAAGATCTACGGCCCAACCGGCATCGGCGCCTTGTACGGTAAACCGGACGTGCTCGAAGCGATGCCGCCCTGGCAGGGCGGCGGCAACATGATCGAGGATGTGACCTTCGAGAAGACCGTGTACCAGCCCGCGCCCGCGCGCTTCGAAGCCGGTACCGGCAACATCGCCGATGCGGTGGGTCTCGGCGCCGCGCTGGAGTATGTGCAAACGGTCGGCATCGACAACATCGCCCGTTATGAGCATGAACTGCTGGCTTACGCAACCGATTTGCTGTCACGCATTCCGGGCTTGCGGCTGATCGGTACCGCGCGCGACAAAACCAGCGTCTTGTCGTTCGTACTGAAAGGCATCAGCACCGCCGATGTCGGCACGGCGCTGAACAAGGAAGGCATCGCGGTGCGCTCCGGCCACCACTGCGCGCAGCCGATCCTGCGCCGGTTCGGCCTGGAAAGTACGGTCAGACCGTCATTGGCGTTCTACAACACCTATGCCGAGATCGATTGGCTGGCAACTGTCGTACGCAAGATTCAGTGCGGCAATATTCCGGTCGGAAAATAAGGTGGAGAAGGCAGAAGGCCTTCTCTCCCGCGATAGCCAAGGGGAGGGAAGGCTTGGCATCAGGCTTCGGTCAAAAAGTCATTTCCGCGTAGCATGATAGACCGGCCGGGTTTTAAAACCCCGGCCGGTCTTCATTTCTGGCGCTGATCCATCATCATGCGCATAGCGCTGTATTTTGGGCTAGCGGGAGGCCAAAAGACTCGCTGCCGTAAAAATCGCCTTCGACATGTTCAAAGCCCACGTTTCGCGCCAATGCGCTGTTTTTTATCTGCGTCACATTCGACAGGATACTCCGTCCGCCGATCGACCTCACCAATGCATTCCACTGCCGCAGTTTTTCACACGCCTTGGTTTCTCGGACCTTGTCAAGCGAGTTGGCCGCCACGATGACATAATTTGGCCCCAATGCCTGAATTAACTGATTGGCGTGTTGACCCAACGCGGCATAATCAAACTTCAGCGCGATTTGATAACCGCGGCGCCGGTAATTCTCCAGGCCCTGGTTCAATTGTTGCTGAAAACGCGCATAGGCCGGATTGACGGGCACCGTAATCACCACGTTTCGAGTTTCAAGTCCGCAGCGCACAATGATTTCTTCAAAATAAACGCCATGATTTTCTTTTACGCCGAGGATATGCCGGGGATCGACGTCCAGAAATAGCGTATCGGTTTCCGTTTGCGTCGGCAGCAACAAGTAATTCAGCATATGTACGGTTCTCGACAGTCGATCGAAACTCAGAATCGATAATGTATCGAGCGAGGGCGCCAAAGGATTGCTCAGCAAATGTTCAATATCATCCCCGTGCAAGGGTTCCGCCGGGCGGTTGGTCAACTGCAGTTTGGCGCTATATCCCGTGATACAATTCGGGTCATCCGTCAATCGAACCGGCGACAACATGCTGCCAATTTGTATCGGTCCATACACCCCCTGGACGACTCCGTTTTTGAAGACGAACGGACCCGAATAGTTGCCGGGGCTGGATCCCAAACGATAGTTGAAGTGTTCTATCAGTTGATGTAAAGGCATGGTTTTTCCAATCCTTGATTAATCGGTTTATACAGGTGTTGCTTCGATGAAGCGTAGGAAATCGAGAAATGTACTAAAGGGTAGGAGAAAAAGCCTTGGAAAGAAAACGATATATTTAGACAAAAATATCGAATTTGATAATAACGAGGCTCATGCACTCGAATTTTCGGGAATCAAAAAAAGCTGCAACCACCGATGAGTGGGCCGCACGATAGCGCTACAGAATTAGCAGATATATTCATCTAATAATATCGTTTTATCAAATCGGGAAACGGCGTTAGTATCGGCACCAAGGGCAATGACCACAAACTCTTTCCATTTTTAGTCTTACGGGTGCCTTCTAGGCGGGCCTCGCCCGCCATTTTTTGGAATTCATTTGAGGTTTTTTACTTTGCTAACGATGCGCGAAGCAAAGCATTGCCGCGTATCCGCGCCTGTTTGTCGGCTTGCTCTGTTGACGATGTCGAAAAATGACTCGATGCCGCGATGGCGGCATTATCATCCTCTTCCGGTTATGTTGTGCATGGGAGTAATCAAGCCATGAGCCAAAGCTTTATCGAAGTTTTAAACGAAAAAATGCAGGACGCGTTTTTGGGAGATTTTGATGATTACCTGAGCGTCGATAAATCCGGGCGGTATTCGGGTCTTTACCGGGGATTTAATCTTGATAGCGTCTTTCAACCCATCGCCACAGGAAGCGACCACCGGACTATTGGTTACGAAGCCTTGCTGAGACCCACGATCGGCAAAACATTGCCGGTTGAACCCAAGTTCGTGTTCCGTTACATTGAGGAAACCGGTGGTCTGGTGTTTTTCGATCGTATCTGCCGGACTCTGCACTTGCTCAATTTTCTGGGCATCAAAGAGGAACATGAGCTGTTGTTTATCAACGTGCATCCGGCACTGTTGTCGCGGGTGGATGCGCATGGCAAGGTCTTTGAAGCGATCGTGCACGCGCATTCCGTGCCGGTGGACCAGGTTGTAATCGAACTCGAAGAAAGCTTTTTGGATGACCGTAACGTGCTTGACAAGGCGTTGCGGAATTTCCGCGATCGCGGATTCAAAATCGCGATCGCGGATTTTGGCAGGGAGCTGACCTACGTCAAAAGGCTATGGAATATTACGCCTGACTTCGTCAAATTGCATGGGGATTTGATCCATGAAGCGGCCGTCAATGAAAAAGTCAGCCACGTTTTGCCCAGGATCATCGATCTGATTCATGAAACTGGAGGCGAGGTCGTCGTTCAAGGCATTGAAACCGAGCAGCAATTGTCCATTGCCGAGCAGAGCGGAGCGAAGTATCGTCAGGGTTATGCCTTGTCGAAACCGGAGCCGGCAAGCCATTGGCTGGAGCGGATTAGGTTAAGAGATCCTATCCGTAAAGCCGGTTGGTGATTTTGTCTTGGGTAGTGTTTCAAACCTATTCCGACAGTTACTGGTTTTTTTAGAAGTGCCTGCGAGGTTCAATATCACCATTTAGCATCGTTCCGATGCTCTGGCGCGGCAATGCCGGTTTTCCGTTGCGCGTCGTCGATAGTCCGTTCCTAGTCGGCTCATCGGAGGCCCTTGCCCTTTTCATCAAACCGTCACTGAACGGTTAATGTCTTGTAACAATCGCTTGCTATTTTAGCGAAGGTTTAAACCTGAAATGAGCACGCAGATATGGCATTACATTATCGTACCGTCCGGCTATCGGATGCGCCCTTAGGGGCCATGGGCTGCAAGGCAGCGAAGCCGAAGGATTGTCCGGTGCAAAGGGAAAATAAAGGCGCATGAAAATATTTTACGGTGTGCAGGGTACCGGCAACGGTCATATCACGCGCGCGCGCGAAATGGCCAAAGCCTTTGCCGAAGCTGGCGTCGACGTGACGTATTTGTTTAGCGGCCGGGACGCGGCTAAATATTTCGACATGGAGGTTTTCAACGGTTACCAGGCAATGAAAGGGTTGACCTTTCATACCCAGAACGGAGATGTCAGCTATCTGAAAACGGCATTGGATACCCGCCCGATCAATTTCATCAAAGAAGTTAAAGTCCTGGATTTTAATGGATATGATCTGGTGCTCAGCGATTTCGAACCGATCACTGCCTGGGCGGCCAGGCTCAGAAAAAAAAGGGTCCTGGGCATCGGTCATCAGTATGCGTTCAATCACCGCATACCGCGGGAAGGCGGCGATTTCATCGCCGAAAGCGTGATGAAGTATTTCGCTCCGACTCGGCAAAATATCGGCCTGCACTGGCATCATTTCGGGCAGCCGATCTTGCCGCCGATCATTGCGTTGAATGAGCCGCCGGAGCATGGGGTCGCGAACAAGATCGTCGTGTATCTGCCGTTTGAGAATCCGAGCGATGTGGTGAAGCTGCTCGCGCCATTCAAAACTTTTGATTTTTTTATCTATACACCAGTGGCGATGTCCTCGCCTTCCGAGCATATCAGGATCAAACCTTTATCGCGCGCCGGTTTTCATAACGATCTTCATGATTGCGCGGGGATCATCAGCAATGCCGGTTTTGAATTGATCAGCGAAGCGCTGCAATTGGGCAAGAAAATCCTGATCAAGCCGCTGCATTCACAGTTGGAACAAATCTCGAATGCCGCCGCGCTAAAACAGCTCGGCTACGGACATATCATGAGCGAGCTCGATGCGAAGACGATTGCCCATTGGCTCGAAAATCCGCGCCGAGTCAGAGTTACTTATCCGGGTGTCGCTAAAATCCTGGTGCGCTGGATACTCAGCGGCATGCCGCCGCTCGATGATGATTTCATCGAGGCCATCTGGAGTCACGTAAACGTTCTGCAACTGAATCATTAGCTGATAAGGGAGATGGAGTGATATAACGGCGTATTCGAAATGATGCCGTTGAAGCGGGGCAGGGAGGCGCCGCCTTTTTTATTTAACGGTTGAGTTCTTGCAGAAACCGTTTTAGAAGATCCTGAAAGGACGATTCCGATTTCGGCAGGTGGCTCTTTAGCTTTCAAATGATAATGTTCGCCCGAAGGCTTCCTGCCAGTCTTCGGTGAAGCGATTCACCGCCGGCTGCACGGACGGATGTGCAAACAGTTCGGACGCTACCTCGACCGGCAGTGTGATCGACGCGACGCCGGCCTTCAATACCTCCAGCACCTGCTGGGTATTTTTGAAACTGGCCGGCAACAGCTTACAAGGTACGCCATGACGGTCGAGCAGTAACTGCAAGTCGGCGACTACGCCGACGCCATTCGCGCCGATCGCGTCGATCCGGTTCACATAAGGCGCCAGGTAATCGGCGCCGCACAATGCAGCCAGAAACCCCTGCTGCACGCTATAAATCGCGGTCGCCAGTACCGGGATGTCTCGCGCGTTCATTTGTTTGATCGCGGCCAGGCCAATCTCTGTCGCCGGCACCTTCACGATGATGTCATAAGGCAATTCCTGCAAGCGCAAGGCTTCCTTGACCATTGCGTCCGCGCTTTCGCCGACCACCTGCACATGAATTCTGCCCTGTTTTCCCAATGCCTCGGTAACCTTCGGCAGCAATTCAGTGAGCCCGATACCCGCTTTGGCCAAAATGGACGGATTGGTGGTGATGCCATGTACCGGCAGGCAGGCGCTGAAACGTGCGATTTGGCCGATGTCGGCGGTATCGAGATATAATTCAAACATACTAAAATCCATCAAGTAAAACGAGAAATTGCGCCGCCACGGTTGCTATTCGTTATAAAGCGTCGAACAAAGCTTCTTGGCCGAAGCAGGAGCACAGATAAAATCATCGGACTCGTTCTGCCCAGCCCTGTCGTCTGTATCTAATCTGGATTTCTCTATTTCCCATCTTGTCTTGAAATAGTCAAAAAACAGATCGGCTAAATTCCAGTCGTCCGACTCAAAAGCGCTCTGGTTGCCGAGTTTCAAGACAGTTTCCCAGTTCAGATAAGGCATTTTCGAAACCGGCTCTGTCAGATAAAAGCTGTTGTAAACCGAGACCTTTTTCGACTCGTTCCGAATGATGATGAAAAACGGAATACAGGGCAGGCCGTCATAAATGAAAACGCCGATGGAGCCTTTGATCGAGTCGTCGATGCGCCCGATCACATCTTCCAGCGACACCTTAAATAACTTGCTGTATTCGTTAAACTCATGCGGATTGAAACCAGCGGCTTCGGTGGCTCGCAATTCGCCGATTCGGCTTCCGGCTTTCAAAATCATCAGGCGGAAATGCACGCCGTTTTTGATCGCATTTTCCAGTTCCCGCGACTTATTTTTGAAGCGGGGATCGAATGTGATCATCCAATACACATAGTCGCCGGGTTTTAAACCGGACATGATCTGGCTGAAATCGAATTCCTTATTGGTGATTCCCAAAAAGCCGCGTTTAACCGAATTGAATAGAACATTATTTACATACGTTTCGAGAGTCGCGCGCAAGTTCTTTTCCGATTCCCGGTGCTCTTCCTCCGCGATCAGCCAATGATGCACATAGCCGACCGAAATAATCACCGACAGGAACAGGCCAAATTCCGAAACGATTTTGAATAGCCAGGTATATTCCTTGAGCGACAGATCGGTCGCTAGGACGCCGAAAAATTTATAGACCGCGAACCCGCCGAAAATCAGGACCAGAACCAATAGCCATTTCAATTTCTTGGTTGTTGTCATCGCTGCTTGACTCGCTATTACGGACAATCGAAATTGTTCTTGGCGACTATCGAGGGCCAAAAACGCCGGCAAAGCGCAGAAGAATTAAGGAGGCCGTGCCGTATACCGGCAGACATCGAGAAAAACCCATTTCCTCTGACCGCATTGTACGAAAGCCTACCGAGAATGTCCATGTCGGGACTTTTTCGATTGCGCAGCCTCTTTGCGAGGCGACAATGGAGGACTCAGGTCTGAGGAATTTCCTCCCTATATGGTTGTATGCCTTCTGTATTCAGGCATTCGTTCTTCAGTTTGGCGACCTTCTCGGCCAGAAGTTCGCGTTGCGCCGAACGATGGCAACGGGCTTCGCTCTCGCAGTAAAAAGTTTCAATATTTAAGGGTGGATTGCGATGCCTACAATAATCGGATGGCAAGCAAATTACCGAATTCGTTTAAATTCAAAAATTCCGACACCACGACAAGAATTCGTTTGCCGGCATCGGGCGGGCAATGCCATAGCCCTGCGCAATGTCGCAGCCCATGTCCCGTAAGGCGATCATGTGAGCTTGGGTTTCGACTCCTTCAGCGACCGTGGCCCGACTAAAGGTTTCGGCCAAGGCGATAACACCTTGCACAATGGCGCGGTCATCGGAATTTATCAGCATGTCCCGCACAAAGCTCTTATCTATTTTGATCGTATTGAACGGCAATCTACGCAAATAAGCCAAAGAAGAATAACCGGTGCCGAAATCATCCAGTGCAAAACTGATTCCCATTGCCGCGCAAGTTTTGATAATGCCTAATACCTTTGCAATGTCGCTTAAGGCCGCGGTCTCTAATATTTCGATTTGCAGTTGATGTGGCGGCAAATCGGGATAAAGCGCCAGTTGTTGTTTTAATTTGGATACGAACTCCGGTGATTGCAAATGATTCGCCGAGATATTGAAGCTGATTTCAAGTGCAAGTCCTTCGTGACGCCAGCGTTCCATTTGCGTCAACACCGTACTGATGACCCACTCGCCAATCTGAATATCCAACGGGGTGTTTTCAATCAAGGGCAGAAATTCGTTGGGCGGCAATAGACCGCGCTCTGGGTGACGCCAACGGATCAGCGCTTCAGCCCCCACGATATGTGATTGGTCCAATGCTACCTTAGGTTGATAGTACATTTCGAATTGCTGATCAATAAACCCTTGTTCTATTATCGATATTTTCTCGATATGCGTTTTGAGCAGAACATCTTCGGCCGGATCGAAAATATGGTAACGATTTTTTCCTAATTTTTTGGCAAGATACATGGCTTGGTCGGCATGGCGAATCAACGTATCGGGATCTTCATTATCTTGAGGATAAAGTGTGACGCCAATGCTGGCGGTGAATATAAAAGGTTGGCCTTGAAGAAAAATGGTTTGAGCGATAATCGATATCAGCCTATTCAGGCTGTTCTGGCAGTCCTCGACATTCTCGATTCCCTGCAATAGAATGACGAATTCATCGCCGCCCAGTCGCGCCACGGTATCCGCGCCGCGTAAGGAGTGGCTGAGCCTGTTGGCAATTTCAATCAACACGATGTCCCCCGAATCGTGGCCATAGGTGTCATTAATCGGCTTAAAGCCGTCCAAATCCAGATAGCAAACCGCCAGCAGATTGTGTTCGCGGCGTGCCCGCGCCAGAGCTAATTGCATGCGATCAACGAGCAATACGCGATTGGGTATGCCGGTCAACGGATCATAATGCGCCATGAACTCGAGTTGCTGTTCATGTTGTTTCAGCAGGGTAATATCTGATGAAATCCCGACGTAATGACTGACCTTGCCGTTATCATCGGTTATGGCCGAAATCGTGGTCCATTCCGGATACACCTCGCCGTCTTTACGGCGATTCCAGATTTCTCCACTCCAGTGACTCGTTCTATTGATCGCCTGCCACATTTCCTGATAAAACTCCGGCCCATGATGACAGGATTTCAAAATTCGGGGGGTTTTTCCGATTACGTCCTCGCGTGTGTAGCCGGTGATCTGCATGAAGGCGTCGTTGACCTCGATGATATGATGAGAGGCGTCGGTGACGATAATGCCTTCCAATGTGGAATCAAAAATACGGGCTGTTAACCGTTGCCGTTCCTCGGCTTGCTTTCGCTCGGTAATATCGGTGGTAATGCCGTACCACTTCTGGATATGGCCATCATCATCAAACGAGGGATGCGCTCTGGCCGCACACCAGCGGTATTCGCCGGAATGGTGCACGATTCTGTATTCTCCTTCGAAGTTTTTACCCGTTAGCAGCGATTCCGACAAAGCCGCTAATACGCGTGGGTAATCTTCGAGGTGGACAATGTTTTCCCAGCCATGACCAAGCATTTCATCCAGGCTTAAGCCGAAATAATCGAGCGCTCGCTGGTTGGCATAATCGAGTCGTCCATCGGGTTGTGCTATCCATATTTGATCGGGCACTAAATTGAGCAACAAACGGTATCGCTCTTCGCTATAACGAAGCTCCCGCAGGATATTTTGACGTTCGGTTTCGGCATCGAGGGCGTCAAGCGCTAAACCAATCTCGTCAACCATCACATTCAACAGGCTGACGATCAGTTCGTTAAAGGCATTTTTTTCAGCGTGGAAAAGAGTCAGGACGGCATAAGGCGTCCCGTTTCTCACAATGGGAAATGCCGCGCTCGCTTGCCAATTGCCTGAGGCAAGGGAACGAGCCTGCCATGGGATGGTTGTGGGACTTTCAGAAAAATCCTGGAGCAGAACCGCGCGCCCTTCACGCAACGCGGTGCCGGTAGGGCCCTGTCCTTCAGGAATATCGGGTCTTACGGAAATAACAATATCATCCAGATAGTCCAGATGGGCGCCATGGCAAGCGATAACTTCAATGCAGTCATTTTCGGGATAATTTCTGCCGATCCACGCCATTTTCATGCCTCCGTGATCAACCGCGATGCGGCATACGGCATCAAACAGTTCGCTAGAGTTCTTTGCGTGTCTTGCAAGTCGATTAGTTTGGGCTACCGCCGCATAAACTTGATTGAGTAACTGAATCCGGGTTTCCTTCAGTTTGTGCCCGGTGATGTCGACCAGGATGCCAAGCGCTCGGATAGGCTTGCCATTCTCAAAAATAAACCGGTCTTTGGAGGCAAACCAGCGCTCAGCGCCATCCGCGCGGATCAGTCGAAACTCAACCGCGTCGTCGGATTGCGTTCCGGCTAACGAGTTTTGTAGTTGTTTATCAATAATGCTTCTGTCGTCCGGATGGACCATAGCCAGAAAATCTTGATGGCTTTGCCGGCTATCTTCCGGAAGCCCGAGCTGTTTTAAATACGCGGGACTGAGAGAAATCTGGTCGGATTGAATATCCCAATCCCAAATGCCAAAGCCCGCCACGGATTGAGCCAGAGTTAACTGCTTTTCGATTTTGCAAAGTTCTTCTTCAACTGCAAAATGGTGTTTACTCTTTTCCATCGAAAATTACAGTCTCCTAAGCTCTTTGCCGTGCGGCATCAGTAAACCACGATAAATTGGGCTGTTTGTATCTATTTTTATAGTCATCGAGATTGTTATATCGATGATAAAATCCGATTAGTATTCCAAGTGTAGACGCAAATTCTGTGCAAAGCAGACGTAAATAATTTTCTTATCCAAACACGTAAACCGACACAATGGCCGAACAGGAAGGCGTCATCAAATTCCGCCTGGATTATCAGGTTGCGCCTGCCCGAATAGAGGCTGGTTTTGCCGAGCTGAACGCCTGGCGCAGCCTGCTCTGGCGGCTCGGAATGATCGGGCAGGATGGCGCGCGCTATGACGGGTTGGGCTACGGAAACTTAAGCCTTCGTCTCGATGCGGGCAGCTTTTTGATCACCGGCACCCAAACTGGGCATATTCCTCAGTTGACAGCTGCACACTACGCTTGCGTATTGCAGGCGCGCCCCGATCAGAATTATCTTTCTGCCGAAGGACCGCTACCGCCCTCGTCGGAAGCCTTGACGCACGCGGCCGTTTACAGTGCCAACCCAACGGTTTGTTGCGTTGCGCACGGCCATAGTCCGGGTGTCTGGCGGAACGCCGTAGCATTGAAACTGCCTTGCGTGGAGGCCGGCATCGCATACGGAACGCCGGCAATGGCGCAAGCGGTTGGCGCACTGGTTGAAAGTCATCCGGGGCAGGGTGTAATTGTAATGCTGGGGCATCGGGACGGCTTGTTGACCTACGGCCAGACACCGGAGCAAGCGTGCTGGCTGATGACGCGCTGGTTGGCAAAGGCACTTTCGCTGGCCGATTCTTTTGAGTCGAAGGGCGAAGTCGGCAATGACTCGGCACATTCGGGATGAACGGCTAAACTCAACGCCTTTGCCTGCCGCGCTCGTCTAAAAACGGGGCGCGTAAGTTTTATAAAGACAAGCGATTATACGCCGCCAAAACCTGCCTTACATAGTTGCGAGTTTCGGGGTATGGCGGAATCGAGTAATTGTGTTTGATGACCGCGTTTTCGCCGGCATTATATGCGGCAACAGCCAGTTCCAGATTCGGACTGAACATTTGGATCAGGTCTCGCAAATAATGCGTGCCGCCGTCGATATTTTGATCCGGATTGCGGCGGTCGTCGACGCCGTAGCGCCTCGCGGTGTCCGGCATCAACTGCATCAAGCCGACCGCGCCGGCCGATGAAACCGCGCCGGCGTTATAGGCCGATTCAGTCTGGATTACTGCATGCACCAGTTTCGGATCGACCTGATGACGGTAAGCCGCTTCATTGATCAGATCGCTGAATTTTCGCTTGTTTTGGTCTCCGAGGTAGCTTCTGTAACCCGCCATGGCAGGAGCGGGTCGAGCATAATAGTAAGATTTCGTTACCATGATGCGCTTGTACGGGGTGTTTTCAGATTTAATATTGGTATAGTAGGTGCGGCCGGAACTATCGACATATTTATAAATGTCGGCCAGCGCTTCACCGGATATGCTTAGGGTGATTAAAACTGTGGCTAATCTCAGCATGACTCCACCTTTATCCTGAATTGATAATGACCAAGCTGGCGGCTTTAACCGCTTTTTCTCTCGCTTCTTCTATTGTTTCCGCGCTTGCCAAAGCTACGCCCATGCGCCGGTTGACCAAGGCGCGCGGTTTACCGAACAGACGGATTTCGCTGCCCGGCACGCTCAATGCGGCTGCGAGCCCTTCATAAACCACATCGACGGCTTCTTCCCGGCTCAATATAACGGCGCTCGCGCCGATTCTCAATAGTCCGGTATCGACCGGCAAGCCAAGAATTGCTCGGGCATGCAGTTCAAATTCATTCTGTTGTTGAGTAATCATTGTAGCCATACCTGTGTCGTGCGGTCTGGGACTTACTTCACTAAACCAGACATTATCGCCCTTCACGAACAACTCGACGCCAAAAATACCGCGTCCGCCGATCGCGCCGGTGACCTTAAACGCAATCTCCTGCGATGCTTTAATCGCCGCGGACGTCATCGGCTGCGGCTGCCAGCTTTCGCGGTAGTCGCCGTGTTCCTGACGGTGACCAATCGGTGCGCAAAAATAGGTCTCGATCTCGCCGTTTGGATTCAACGCACGCACGGTCAGCAAGGTAATCTCGAAATCGAAATCGATCTTGGCTTCGACGATCACCTTGCCGGTATCGACCCGGCCGCTGGCTTTCGCATAGTTCCAGGCCGCTTCCAATTGCTCGGGGCCTTTGACCATCGACTGGCCCTTGCCGGATGATGACATCGTCGGCTTAATGAAGCAAGGATAGCCTATTTTTTGATCGACGGCGTTTTTCAACTCAGCGAAACTTTCCGCGAATGCATAAGCGGAGGTCGGCAGCTTGAGCTCTTCCGCGGCGAGCGTGCGGATGCCTTCGCGGTTCATCGTTAATTGAATTGCGCGCGCATTCGGCACGACGGTGCCGATGCCTTGCCGTTCGATGTCGGCGAGCGCATCGGTCGCGATCGCTTCGATTTCGGGAATGATGAAATCAGGTGCTTCAAGTGCGATGATTTTTTTGACCGCCTCGCCATCGGTCATGTCGATTACATGACTGCGATGCGCGACGTGCATCGCGGGGGCATCCGCATAGCGGTCCACGGCGATCACTTCAATGCCGTAGCGCTGCAACGAAATGACCAGTTCCTTGCCGAGTTCTCCGCTGCCGAGCAAGAGGGCCTTGGTGGCGCTGTTCGATAATGCGGTGCCTATTTTCATGATGAACCCGCCAGATAGTTGTCGATATCTTCTTTCGAAAAGCCGATTTTCTTGGCCACGCGGTCGGCATGGCTGACGCGCGAAATGCCAGGAATCAATCGGTAAGTCGGCGCCTCATGCGCGAATTCGACCTGTTTGGCGATGCCCATGCCTTGTTCGATGAAATGGTCGACCAGTTGATGATTGTGGGTGATCAGCACCGTGCTGTTGCCCTTGCGGTAAAAGCCGGTCAGCACGTTCGTCGATGATTCCATTTTTTCCTCGAAAGTGGTGCCTTCCGACATCTCGTCGAGTACGACCAGGCTTTTCGCGGTGGTCGCGAGGAAAATGTCCTTGGTGCGTTTCAATTCGGTGCCGAAACGGCCTTCGCCGTCGACAAGATGACTGATTTCGGGCGCTTGATAAAAAATTCGATCGGCTATGGTCAGTGTCGCGGCCTTGGCCGGCACATAACAACTGATCTGCGCGAGCAACTGGATTTGCGTAATTGTTTTGCAGAAAGCGGTCTTGCCGCCGCTGTTGGGTCCCGTGACCAATACCAGCTTGTCGTCGTCGAGCACAAAATCGTTCGCGACATAGTTCGGATTGGCCTTGCCGAGTACCGGATTTCTAGCCGCGGCCAGATTGATCCGGTGATGTGGAGCATCGATCAACTTCGGTAGCACCATGTCGCCGCCGAAGGCTTCCGAGAATTTGATGAAGGACAGCAATTCGTCCAATTGCCCCAGTGCGTCCAGCGCTTCGCCAACCGCGTGCGAACTGCGAAACTGATTGCGCAGGGGAATAATGCAATTGTCGCGGTCGTAGCCGCCGACGATCGGAAAATAGACCAGAAACAGCGGCGCGAAGAAAATGATCTGCGCCGGTGTGGTGATGCTCATCGCCATCGGCAGCAGTCCTAGAAGAAAGGCCAGAGCGATGAAGATCAATGGCTTGAACAGGCGAGGCTTGAAAATCACCGAAATCGGAAACCAGCCTTGCTTTTCCTCCTTCGCTTGAATCACGCCTTCGGTTACATAGACCGGCCCGGCCATCAGCGAATAATCGCGGCTTGCCGCAAAGGCGTGGATTTTGTCGAAGACGCCGTTCAGGAAGCGGCTTTTGGGCGCTTCGATCTGGCGAATGCCATCGACCAGATCAAGCATGAAACGCACGCCGCGTTTATATTGCGCATAGCCGTAACCCTCGATTTCATGCTGGCCGCGCGCGGAGCCGAACGAACCGACAAATTCCGCATACAACAGCATATACAGATTTTTTTCGGTATCGGCCCCATGTTGCATGAGACGTTCGAGCGCTTCACGCAGCGGCTGATTGTGATGGATTTCCGCCACAGCTTCCTGCTTTGCGTTGAGTTGCTCAAGATCATCCAGAGGTCGGGACAGCGAGCGGTACAAAAACGCCTGTCCGAGCGTAGTCGAGCAATGATTGACCGATTCGAAAAGGTTATCGACTTCGATCGTATTGAAAGCGCTCGCATCGATTACGCCGGTTCCGGTATCCAAAGGCCGGGTGGATTTAATCTCGGGCCAGGTATTTTGCCAGCTTTGTAATATCGTTTCCGTCATCGGTGATCTCTCGTTATAAAATCAAACTAACGTTGCCTCGATCAAGAGCTACGGGCCGAGGAATGCGCTTCGATGCCCGCGACTCCGCATGGCGTCTTCGTTCTAGTGGTTAATCGTATGACGCCAGCAGGTTGACGAGCACATCCACATGCGTATCCGAATCGTTCAAAGCCGGAATATAATGGCAGGTGCTGCCGCCCGCCTTGAGGAATTCTTCTTTGTTCGCGATCGCGATCTCTTCGAGCGTCTCCAGGCAATCGACCGCAAATCCGGGGCAGACGATATCGACCGTTTTGATGCCTTGTCCGGGCAGGGCCTGCAATGTGTCCAGGCAATACGGTTTCAGCCATTCGGTTTTGCCGAAGCGCGATTGAAACACCATCCGCCATTCGTGATCTTGCAGCGAAAGCTGTTTCGCGATCCGAGCGGCTGTTTGCTCGCAATGCTTGAAGTACGGATCGCCCCATTCGGTCAGGACTTCCGGCAGGCCGTGAAACGACATCAACAGCAATTCGTGCTTGCCGTGTAAATGCCAGCTATGTTCGATCGATTTGGCGACCGCCGCAATGTAGCCCGGATCGCGATAATAATCGCTGATGAAGCGGACCTCGGGAATATGCCGCCATTTGGACAATTCATCGGCAACCGCGTCGAACACCGATGCGGTTGTGGTTGAAGAATATTGTGGATACAGCGGCAGAATCACCAGTCTGTCGATGCCGTCTCCTTTAAAGGCGAGCAATTGACCCGCGATGGTCGGTTCGCCATAGCGCATCGCATCGCGTACCAGCGTGCCTTGCGCCGCCAGTCTGGCCGCCACTTTTTCGCGAAGCTGCCGGGTCAGATAAATTAGCGGCGAACCCTTTTCGTCCCAGACTTTACGGTAAGCCAAAAAAGACCGGCGCGGACGCAGCGGCAGCACAAACAGATGCAGAATCAGCCACCATAGCGGCCGTGGCAGATTAACGACGCGCGGGTCCCAAAGAAACTCCTTTAAAAATCGTCGGACCGCCGCAGTGGTCGGTTCCGTCGGGGAACCCAGATTGACCAGCAATACCCCGGTTTTCTTCGTCGTCATGCGGCGCCTAGCGGTTGATCAGATTCAAGAATTCCGAACGTGTATTCATTTCCTTGCGGAAGATGCCGGTCATCACCGAAGTCGTCATTACCGAGTTTTGTTTTTCGACGCCGCGCATCATCATGCATAAATGTTTCGCCTCGATCACGACCGCGACGCCTTTGGCGTCGACCGCATGCTCAATCGCATCGGCAATCTGCTTGGTAAGCTTTTCCTGGATTTGCAGACGCCGGGCGTACATGTCGACGATCCGCGCGACTTTCGACAGGCCCAGCACCTTGCCGCGCGGCAGATAGCCGACATGGCACTTGCCGATGAACGGCAACAGATGGTGCTCACACAGCGAATATAGTTCGATGTCCTTCACGATTACCATGTCTTCGGTATCGGCGGTGAAAACCGCGTTGTTCAAGACCTCGTCAAGGTTTTTTTCGTAACCGTTATTCAAAAATTTAAACGCCTCGGCGGCGCGTTTCGGCGTATCGATCAGACCCTCGCGGTTCAGATCCTCGCCCACCGCGGCGATAATCTTCGAAAAATACTCTTCCACAATGCAGTTCTCAATATTAAAAAGTCGACGCAGTATACATCATTGAATGGTGAAATTTAATGCTTCGCGGACAACCGAGACGTCCGCGTCGTATTTGACCGCGTGTTCGCTGAGATGCCGGCGCCAGGACCTGGCGCCGGGCTCGCCGTGAAACAGGCCGAGGATATGCCGGGTGACGCTGTGCAGACGCACGCCTTCGGCCCGTTGCTGCTCGATATATGGCAACAATTTTTCGATGATCTCCGTGCGCGTGATCGCTTCGGTTGCTGTGCCGTACAGACGTCGGTCGACCTCGGCCAATAAGTAAGGATTGTGATAAATCTCCCGCCCGACCATCACGCCGTCGACTCCAGTCCGTAGTACGTCTTCCGCCTGTTCGAGCGTGGTGATGCCGCCGTTCAGCACGATCTGCAGGGCCGGAAAATCTTGTTTCAGGCGGTAGACCACATCGTAACGCAGTGGAGGCACTTCCCGGTTCTGCTTCGGCGACAAGCCCTTCAGCCAGGCCTTGCGCGCATGCACGATGAAAGTCTCGCAGCCGGCCGCCGCGACCGTGCCGATGAATCCGCTCAGTTCCTCGTAGGAATCCCGGTCGTCGATGCCGATCCGCGACTTGACCGTGACCGGAATCGAAACCGCTTTCCGCATCGCCGCGACGCATTCGGCCACCAATTCCGGTTCTGCCATCAAACAGGCGCCGAAACGCCCGTTCTGCACCCGGTCGCTCGGGCAGCCGACATTCAGATTCACCTCGTCGTAGCCGAAATCCTCGGCCATCCTCGCGCAGGCGGCCAGATCGGCTGGGTCGCTGCCGCCCAATTGCAAGGCGAGCGGATGCTCGCTCGCATCAAATTGCAAAAAACGCCGCCTATCGCCATGCAGCAACGCCCCTGTCGTGACCATCTCGGTATAAAGGCGTGCCTGTTTCGAAATCAGGCGATGGAAAAAACGGCAGTGGCGATCCGTCCAATCCAGCATAGGTGCAACACATAATGAATGTAGGTTGTTGTTTTTATTTAATATAGCCAGGTTTTTATGATTTTGCAACATCGGTTCACTAGCAGTATTTACGCACAAAAGATTGATAGATAAAGGCACATAATGAGGTGGAGAAGGCCAAAAAGATCTTGATCATTCTCTCATACAACCATGATATGCTTAGATTATTGCTAATTTCTTCTGGTCAGCCAGATCAATGACACGTTAACCTATTTTGCCGGTTACCCCCCGACCTTCAGTCACGATGCCATCAACCGCTACCTGTGGCATGAATGGATGATACCGGCTGATGGAGGATAACGTCCGTGCCGAGATTGTCACCACACCGAGCGGCTATCTGCTCTTCGACGATACCGTGCTTGATAAGGGCTTTTCCCGGCAGATCAAATGAGTGCGTTGCCAATACAGCGGCAATACGCACGGCCTGATCCGCGGCATGCGTCTATGTCAATCCGGAGCAAGATCAATTCTGGCTGATTGATTACCGGCTCTATGATCCCGACGGCGATGGCAAATCTAAACTGGATCATGTCCACGAGATGCTCAGCAACGTGGTCACTCATATGCGGCTGCCGTTTCATGCCGTGCTGATAGATACCTGGTACGCCACAAAAGATTTGATGCTGTTCATCGAATCCTTGCAGAAAGTCTATTATTGTCCTCTCAAAGTGAGCCGTCACGTGGATGATTCCGGCGGTGCGCGGCCAACGCCTCGATACGTTGCTATAGAGCCGGGCTGAACAGGACACGGCAAACGGATCAAGAGCAAAGGCTTTCCTAAAGCCCATAAGGTGTAGTGGCTCCGGGTTGAGGTGTCTACCCACCGCACGGATGGGATCGTCACGAACGATCACATTCAGCACTCCGCGGCGGCGGTACCCCAGGGTTGCGGCTATCGCTGGAAGATCGAGCAACTGCACCGCGAAGGCAAGCAGGTCAATGGCCTGAAACGCTGTCAATACCGCAAAACCCGCATTCAGCGCAATCCTATTGCCAGTGCGTTTGGTCTGGGGACGGCTAAAGCAATTCGCCTACGCCCCGAGGCGAACGGTATATCAATAGAAACAAGAGAAACTCGATGACTATCTCTGTCAACAACTCAAAAATCCGTCCCTCCGCATGCTGCTTGCGTAAGCCTTATAATTAAAAACTAAATTATATGATCGACTGAACGGTCAATTGAGTGCGCGTCAGGAAAAAGTACTCTTCTGAATATTTCGAGAAGGGCTGGAAGAAAAAGCCATCTCCTCAAGTTACGTTTTTTTACTCAAGGTTGCTGTTTAGGGGAGTTAAAACTTTACCTTCACTGACCCCCCAAGAAGGAGCGTGGCGCGCCAACGCCAATCATGCTCCACGAATTCGACCCGGGGTAGTAAGTTTTGTCGAGTAAATTATTGGCATTGATTTGGAAAGTTACCGATTTGCCTTTGATTTTCGTGTTGTAGCTGGTCATCAGATTGAGTGTGACATAACCGGGTAGCTGGAAGTCATTGTCGTTACCTTGACTTTGGCTGGAAGCGACGATTCCTCCGCCCACTTTGAGTCCGCGCAGAGTTACATCCTGAAATTTGAAGTGGCTACACTAAACCGGACACACTCTTTAAAATTTTCTCAAACAAGAGTGAATCCCCAATGAGTCCAGAAAAACCCAATATTTATACAGCCGAATTCAGGGCTTCAGCCGTCAAGCTGGCGAATGAATCAGATAAACCCATTACTCAGGTATCCAAAGATCTCGGGATTAACGTTAATACTTTGCACACCTGGATCAGCAAATACAGTTCTCCGACTGACCATGATAAAACTGTCCGCACCGATCAGCATCTCTACGATGAGTTAAAACGCTTGCAGAAAGAGGTTGTCCGTCTGACCGAAGAGCGCGATTTGTTACTTGTGCCCTTGGGTATGTCGACCGGCGCTACCGCCAGCCAGATCTGTGCCGGACTTGCGATCAAGCCAGGCATTGCAACAACTCCGCTACCCAACTCGCCAGCGTTGAAGCCGGCAGTTCCAGGCGATGGCCTTGGGCATGGGTAAAGACAATGACCTCAGTGACAGCCGGTTTCGGTTGAATCTGCACCGGTATCAAGGCCGTCGAATCCAACTTGGATAATTTGCGAGAGGCGCTCAATCGCGCCGCGAACGTACGGACATTGAGTTGCTGCTCGGCGCAATACGCCGCTTGCGACAGGCCACTCCGTTGCCACGCTTCGATATGCTGCCGCCATTTTGCTGTGATGGCCATGCCAAAACTCCTGATCAAAAAATCACAGGATGCAACAGACGAAAACTATTTTATGGGTGGTACGGGTAGACGCTTAGTGCGGCTGCAAAGCCGATAGTAGATAGCTGATGAAAGTTCAGCACGGGGAAGGTCTAGCGAACCACCCTGACCCCGAGTCATGCGGCATATCTCGCGAGGGATATGTCGAAGCGTTGACAGGGGAAACCAGCAGGCCAGCCATTGAGCCGCGAAATCAGGAATCTGGGATGCCGACGCTGTTAAGCGAAGCGGAAGGCAATACAGTGCAAAGCGCTATCGCAAGCGATGCATCTGATCCCACGCGGTCGGAGACCCTGCGCATGCTGGGAAGTTTACTCTACGGAAGCAGCGAGATCTCATTGATGTCCACCACTTCAATACGGCGGTGGACAGGGTTGGGAAGGTAAAACCGTAATCCATCCATTTACGTCAATGAGAAGTCGGATATATCTATAGTACCAATGAAATTGTTGAACGAAGAAATGAGAATGACTGAGGAAGCAACGGAGGGAAGGGATATAGCCAAGAGGAACACCGGTGAACTCCCCGCTCCACAGACACAGCGCTGTGATAAAAGGGCGTCTCGTGGACTAGCAGGTGTGCGTGAAGTTGCAAGACGGGATAAGCAATGCCGATTTAGTGCCTTGATGCATCATATTACACCGGAACTGCTCTGGGAGAGTTTCTATGAACTCAAAAAGAATGCAGCACCCGGAATTGATAAAGTCACCTGGCGTGAATATGAAGCATTGATAGGTAAAGGCAGACTGACAGAGCTACAAAAAGAAATACAATCGGGTCACTATCGCGCCACCCCATCAAGACGGGTGTATATCCCGAAAGCGGACGGTAAACAACGTCCGCTGGGTATAGCCTCCGTTGAAGACAAGGTGGTTCAACAGGCGACAGCGACAGTGTTGAACTGTATTTATGAAGCAGACTTTATGGGTTTTTCCTATGGATTCCGGCAGGGTAAAAGTCAGCATGATGCGCTGGACGCATTGGCTGAGGGCATTTTCGGCAAGAAAATAAACTGGATACTGGATGCAGACATCAGGGCATTCTTTGATGAGATTGACCATGAATGGATGATACAATTTCTAGAGCATCGTATAGCCGATAAGCGCATGATAAGGCTAATAAGAAAATGGCTGATTGCAGGGACTATTGATAGTAAGGGTATAAAATTGACATCAACTAAGGGAACCCCGCAAGGGGCTCCGATTTCGCCGTTGCTCGCCAACATCTATCTGCACTATGTGCTGGATTTATGGGTGCATAATTGGAGAAACAAACACCTTACAGGGGATGTCATCTTTGTCAGATATGCCGATGATGGTGTCTGGGGGTTTCAGTATGAAAATGAAGCCAAGGCTTTCCTGCACTACTTGAAGGAGAGACTGGCAAAATTTAAACTGGAGCTTCATCCTGACAAAACACGACTCATCCGGTTCGGACGATTTGCAGAAAAACAATGTATGGAAAAAGGTCAAAGTAAACCTAAGACCTTTGATTTTCTGGGGTTTACCCATATCTGTAGTAAGACCCGAAAAGGCGGATTCAAACTGTTAAGGCTGACAATCAAGAAAAGAATGAGGGCCACATTGAGCGCAATTCGCGCTGAATTGCATCGAAGGCGACACGAACCCATTCCTGTGATGGGTAAGTGGATTGCCAGTGTGGTCAGAGGTTACCTGAATTATTACGCGGTGCCCGGCAATCTCAAACGACTTAAAGGCTTTGTTACCGAAGTCAAAAGGGCGTGGAGACATGCTTTATTGAGAAGGAGTCAGCGTAACAGAATGCCATGGAGTCGTTTTGGCAAGCTTGCTGATAGCTTCCTGCCTCAACTCAAAGTGCTGCACCCGCACCCAGAAGAGCGATTTCAGGCCAAGACTCTTGGCAGGAGCCGTATGCGGTAATTCCGCTCGTACGGATCTGTGCGGGGGGTGGCTGGTAACAGCCATCTCTACCGCGACCGATCAATGAGCAATTTCCCATCTTAATTCAGTGTCTTCGCGCGGTATTTATTGCCGAAATGAAGACCAAAAACTACCTGGCACAATTCAATTTAGCATGTCTGGATGGCGATCAGTTTTACAAATGATTGGACCGATAAATTCTTATTTTCATTGAAAAAACAATCATATATGATTTTATTAAATTTCATTTGTGCACTGAAATTTCAATTGGAATCTTACGAAAAATCCCACATCCGCAGTGCTAAAACAGCACCTCATTTCGCAAAACGGCTTCGGAGTTTACGATGCCAAAAGAATGCTTTTTGCCGCCGAAGAACGTGAGGATGTTAATTTTTCATCAATAAGGTTTAAATCACCGGCTTTAGCCGGTCAGCTTTAGCAGGTTGTTGAAAAACGCCCCAGTGCCTTCGGCTCCAAGCCTCATTTTCGATTTTGTTTAACAGCTGGAAGCCGGATCAGCGCTGAAATCCCGGTTTTAGCCGGTACCTTCAGCCTCGGGCGAGGCTTCATTTCGCCTTTCGGCGAATTTCAGGCTCACGACCGCCTAAGCGGTCGAATATCGCCAACCGAAAATGCTGCTCAGCCGCGTCAAGTTATACGCGGCGAAGGTGAACACGGCTTGCGCCGCCACCTTCTGCAGGCCACGGAATTTTGTTTGGCGAAGCCCGCCGACCGTCTTCGACCAACCGAAGACCTCTTCGATCCGCTTGCGCACTTTCAGGCCGGTGCGGTAACCCTTGTGCCGCGTGGTTCGCTTGTCAATCGCCGAGCCTTTGGCTTTTTGCGCGACATGCGGCGTTACTTTGCAGGTCCGCATGGCTGCAACAAAGTCCTGGGTATCGTAACCCTTGTCTGCCCCCAGCGTGGCACCGGGCTTAGCAATACTCCGTTTCACCATGTCCTTGGCGGCGCCCCGTTCCGCGGTGCCAGTGGCGTGCGTGACTTCCACGTCGACAACCAAGCCGTTGCGGTTTTCCATCAGCACATGGCCCATGAAACACAACTGCGACTTGTCCCCATCGCCTTTCTTGTACAGGCGTGCGTCCGGATCAGTGGTCGAGGCGTGGGTGTCGTTGCTGCGTTTCTCGCCCTTGAAATCGACCGAGGGATTGCGGCTTTGATCTTCCGGCGGCGGGGTTGACCCATCCTTGCGCACGAAACTTTTCATCGACACCCAGGCCTGGATCAGCGTGCCGTCAACCGAAAAATGTTCGTCGGACACCAGTTCTTTCCATTTCGCGAGCGCCAGCACACGCTCGAAAAACAATCGGCTCATCCGTTCGTTCAGCAAGCGCTCACGATTGGCGCTAAACGTGGAGTGGTCCCAGACCTCACCGTCCATCGTCAGCCCGATAAACCAGCGGAACAGCAGGTTGAAGTCGATCTGCTCCATCAACTGCCGCTCGGAACGGATGGAAAACAGGATTTGCAACAAACTGGCGCGCAGCAGGCGCTCCGGCGGAATCGACTCTCGGCCGGTAAAGGCGTAAAGGACGCCGAACTCGTCGTCCAGCGTGGACAGCAGGATGTCGACCACCGCCCGCAGCTTGCGGAGTGGGTGGCTTTTAGGAATGCGTGCTTCCAAAGTTCGGAAGCTGAACAGCTCTTCTTGGGTAATGTCGGCACCGCGCATGGGGAATACTGCCTCGAAGTATCTTGCAATTGAATAATTTTGTCATATTTAACAATGCATTACGATGTTTCATGTGTTTCAGGCAACGAAATTATGCGGCTTTCAGGGGCAGAGAAAATCAACAGCCTGTTAGCTGCGAAAATAGCGCACAAGGAGGTGAGGCATGGACTATAGATGTGGGAGCCATACGGTTTTCCAGATTGAATATCATTTTGTTTGGGTGACGAAGTATCGTTATCAAATTTTGAAGGGAGAGGTAGCCGAGCGGGTTAAAGAAATCGTTCGCCAAACCTGTGAAGCGTTTTAGATTCGGATTATCCGGGGTGTAGTGAGCAAAGACCACGTGCATATTTTGGTCAGCGCACCGCCGAATCTGGCGCCCAGCGAGATTATGAGGCGGATCAAAGGACGAACCTCCAGTTATCTGTTCGAAGAGTTTCCCCATTTGAAAAAGCGCTATTGGGGTCGGCACTTTTGGGCGCGGGGCTATTTCTGTGCCACCGTCGGTCAGATGACGGAAGAAATGATCAAGCAGCATTTGGAACATCACTTTGAGCCGAATCCGAACGATAATTTTAAAACGGAACCCGAATAAGACGCGTCGTTGAGTCGACGCGTATCCGGACTTTCAGTCCGTAAATCAAACCCACCGGCTTTTAGCCGGTAGTTGTTTAGTGGCGTTAAACATTTGCCACTTTCCAAACCGAATGGGCAACCACGCTTTCCAATCTGTGACTCAACCAATTGATCAAAAATGCTTTTAGCCGATTACCCATCGGCTAGTGGGTGGAAAATTTTCGGCGCCGATTGACATTCTAATAAGAGCCTGCTCAGAAAGTCTTAATGAACAATAAAATCTATCGGTTTCGGCGTAAGTTATTGATATAAAGTGATTCTGAGGCAAATTTACTACATTGCGGCTCTGGCAAATTCAAATATGGGCAAAAAGGGTGCACGGATTTAAGCGTGGGTTGGTCAAAAACCGTGCACTTACAGCAACGAAAAATAACTGATTTAGCTATTAAATCAAACAGATAGTGTTTTCTGAGTAGACTCTGCATAAATGTTGGCAATACTCGCAAGTCGGTCAGAGAGTGCGATGTAACCGATGCCAGAATTCACATAGCAGATGTAGATCAGTCTCTATTCCAAAATGTCTATTGACATGAATACTAATAGACATTTTGTAATAAAATCAATAAATTAGACAGTATTCTGTTCAATTAATGGTATGGTCAATCTTTTAAAGCGTCATGCGATTGGGGTGAAAATGAAAAATACAAATTGTGAGCATTTTCAAGGAGAGTCAGCGATATCCCCCTTTATACCCAATAGCTCAAGTCATTATCGGGATAATTACGGTGAGATCATTTATGATTCATTTTTTATCGATCAATTGCGCCTTGAGAAACTCCGCGCGCAGCGATCTAAAACCACTTTATCAATTGTTTTATTGACTCTAGATGAAGAGGCGGAAGATAAAAGTACTGATATGGTTGAGATTTTAAACTTTGTTCGATCCAAGATACGAGCTACCGACATTAGTGGATTTGTCAATCATAAAACCATAGGTATACTTCTCCCCGATACAAACGATAAGGGAGCTAAAGAGATCTGTGCAAAATTAATTAATGGGAATAAGAAGCCACAATTTTCCGCTACCGCTTCGAGTTATCCTGACGATATTTTTGAGAGCCTCGAAAAAAAGGGAGGTATTGGGCCGGATGTTTTTCCTTTCGACCTGGAGGCTTCAAAAAGTACTCCTTGGTTTAAGCTTTTATTAAAAAGAAGTATTGATATTGTTGGCTCGATAGTCGGCATTGTTATGCTAATGCCTCTAATGTTGATTACGGCGTTAGCTATCAAAGTAACTTCTCCGGGGCCAGTTATCTTCAGGCAAATCCGATTGGGTAAGCAAGGTAATCCCTTTACCTTCTATAAGTTTCGATCCATGCGCGTGAACATGGACGATCGAATTCACCGTGAATACATCCAAGACTTTATTAAAGGGGATCTCGCAAAAATTAATCAGGGAAACGCGGAAGAGCCTTTATTTAAGATTAAATCGGATCCCAGGGTAACCAGGATTGGGAGTTTCATTCGAAAAACAAGTATTGATGAGCTGCCACAGTTTTTTAATGTGTTGATGGGTGACATGAGCCTAGTTGGACCGAGACCTCCTCTTCCTTACGAAGCTGAGAAATATCAAGCCTGGCATCTCAGGCGAATATTAGAAATGAAACCTGGAATCACTGGACTTTGGCAAGTAGAAGGGCGAAGTACGACAGAGTGGGATGACTCGGTGAGGCTAGATATTCGCTACATACAAAATTGGTCCATTCTTATGGATTTAAAGATTTTATTGAAAACGGTCAAGGTAGTTTTTAAATGCCGAGGCGCCGTGTAATTAGAAAAAATATATTTTCTAAAAAAATTGGGACGTAGGTTGAACAACCAATATGATGCTGTTTACGGGCTAATTTTAAATTTAATTAAATAAGCCTTAGAATGTTTAGTAAACTCTAAAAAATAAAAGGCTATGCCCGCATCAAGCATTAAGTCATATTCGTGGATTATTGGACGCAACGCAATGCCGCTCTCGGACGAGAAAAATCAATTTCAATTGGTATGTAAGCATAGCTAAAAAATAAATTTTATGCATGAAATTCCGACTCTACTTTTACTGGACTTAGCGAAAAATTAGGTCGCCGTAATTGTTATGAGCAAGAATTTAGGCTTGTCTAAAGGGCATAGTTAAAACTGAAGCATAGTCTTTCCGAAAATCGTCAAAATTTGAGAAAGCCTAACTTAAAGCAGGGGTAAGAAAATGAAAAATTTAAGCATAAAAAATCGGAATCTAACCGGCATTACAATTACTCTTTTTGTTTGGGTTGCTTCGATTCTAGCTATGGACTTCGAGGGACCCGTAAGAACTGCAAGGGCTAGCCAAGCGCTTGAAGCATCCTTCGTGGAGCGACTCAGTGACGAGCGCGACCTCGTCGCGTTTAGTCCAGATGGCAATATTTTGGCCAATGTAGACTCTGACGGACTAATTACGTTATGGGATTTAACTGCCACTTTAGCGCCAATAACTCTTACGGGTCAGCCTGCAAACACGGTTAGTGAGATTGCTTTTAGTCCGGATGGAAAAATACTCGTTAGCGTCGGTAAGGATACGATCAATCTATGGGATGTCGGATCAGGACTTGAGCAACTTTCTATTCCGCTAGTCAATATAAACTCAGCCATTGTTCAGGTTGCATTCAGTCCTGACGGCAAGCGTTTTGCCGGGATTACTCTAGAAAGCGAGATTTTTCTATGGGATTTGACGACTGGCCAATCAAAGTCAATACAGCCTAGTCTAGGTGTAACTGTTGACCACTTAACGTTCAGTCCCGACGGGAAATTTTTGGCCAGTGCAAATAATGGACAGAAATCAGAAATCAAGTTGTGGAACGCCGTAAGCGGAAAGTTGAATAAATTACTTCCAGGCGATTCGATTGTTACAGACTTGGCATACAGTCCAGATGGCAAAACCTTAGCAAGTGTACAGGGGGGGCATGTCTCTCTCTGGGATCCTGATCGCTCCGGTGCGGTTAAACGAATTCTAGATGTTAAGGAGGAAATCAGCGATGTCGCATTTAGTCCGGATAGCAAGACACTAGCAATTAGCAGTGGAAGAAAGGAGTCTAAAATCCAGTTATGGAATCCTGTGGCTGGCAGTTTGATCTTTGAACATCCAACTGAGAGCGGCGTACCTGTTACCCATTTATTTTTCAGTCCTGATGGAAGGCTTCTGGCAAGTATTGGCGAGGACTCCCTTATCAGTTTGATTGATGTTCCTACGGGGGAAATGAAAAAACTTCTCGTGGGCCCGACCGAATTAATTACCAAAGCCGCTTTCAATTCGAAACAACCTTCTTTGGCGGCCATTGGAAAGGATGGAGGCGTATTCGTTTGGGATTTAGTAACGGGAGTGGGGCGTCAAATTTTTCAGATCCCAACATTACTCAGTGCATCATTGGCAGGCTCTCAAGCGTCAACTTCCGTGAGCTCTGTTTCTAATATTCCTTCACAATTGAATGTTTCCAACGCACCCGGTGTAGCAAAAAATGCATCTCAAGCAGCCGGAAGCAATCAAGTTGCTAATAAAGGTAATGGAATGAGCAAGAAACGGAGGAGTGCACAAAACTGGAAGGGAGTCAGAGCAATAGCAATAAGTCAGGATGGCCAGGAAATGGGGGTTGCGGCCGAGGATGGTACGATCCAGGTTTTTAATAAGACCGGTAAACAGCGCTGGAAAGTATCAGGGCATCATGGCAGAGCCGTTAGGGGTTTGGCTTTCCGAGGAAAGGCAAATGAATGGGCAAGTGTAGGTGGAGATACGGAAATAAAAATTTGGGATGATGCTGGTAAGAATCTTCAGACATTTTACGGACCCGAACACCCTCCACGAGCTATCGCAGCGAGCCCCGATGACCGATTTATCGCAACCGCTGGCGAAGATACAAGAGTTTTGCTTTATGACGCCGCAGCGCACAAATTAAGCAAGATTTTTTCAGGCCACAAAGATTTTGTAAATGGGCTGGCATTCAGTCCGAATGGGCAGTTGTTGGCCAGCGGCGGTGCTGACGGAAGCATTCTAGTGTGGGACGTTGCGACGGGTAAGCGTTTACAGACACTGCTGGGTCATGCTGACGAAGTCAATGCGGTAGCTTTCAATCCGGTCGGGGGGACGCTTTTGGCCAGCGCCAGCGCGGATAGTACGGTTATGTTATGGGATATAACAACAGGTCAGCAAATCAAAGCGCTTTCTGGACATCAGGGCAGTGTAAGGGCTGTAGCCTTCAGTCCCAATGGGAAAAAATTAGTGAGCGCGGGAGAAGACACCAAGATATTGGTGTGGAATCCAACAACCGGCCAATTGCAGGCGCAACTGGCAGGAGGACCGCCTGCCGCCATTAATGCTTTGGCTTTTGGTCCGGATGGAAGTTTGGATGTTGCAAGTGAAAACAGTGAGATTACTGAGTTTAATACAGATACCGACACCAAAGTAGGAACTATAGTAGTACCAGACACATCTCCAGTAGGTCCACAAACTAGCCGTTCGGAGCCGCTTACTCTCGCACTTAAACCAAATTCAGATGTGTTGGCCTCACGTCATTTTGTTGGAAAGACAAGCATAGAAAATGTAAAGCCAAGTAATACAGCCTTAAGTTCTATTGTTAATCAGCTTTTAGATTGGGTGATTCCTGTCGCCGAGGCGGCCATCCCTAACCCGCCAGGCGGGCCGATTCTTGTCGTCACATCCAATTGCCCCACCTGTGGCATCTATAATAATTATTACACCGAGATTTTGCGGACGGAGGGTCTAAATGCGTTTGCCGTAGCCGATATCTCTACCGTTACGCCGGCGTTACTTTCCGCCTATGACGTCGTTATTCTGGCGCAGATGCCCTTAACTTCAGGCCAAGTGACCACACTGACTGACTGGGTGACTACAGCCGGCGGCAACCTGATCGCAATACGGCCTGATCCGCAGCTCGCCGGTTTGCTGGGACTCATTTCAGTGGGATCTACTTTGTCGGATGGCTATCTTCTCGTCGATACCTCGCAAGTCCCGGGCAACGGAATCGGGGTCAGCGGTCAGCCGATGCAGTTTCACGGCACTGCAGATAACTATACCCTTAATGGCGCATCAAGCGTTGCCACACTGTACAGCAATTGGACGACGGCGACTGTGAGCCCTGCTGTTACACTCCGTAGCGTTGGTGCAAACGGTGGTCACGCCGCGGCGTTCGCTTACGATCTGGCGGCTTCAATTGTCTATACACGTCAAGGCAACCCGGCTTGGGCAGCACAGGAGCGCGACGGATTCACGCCGATCCGCTCCGACGACAAGTTTTACGGCAATGCATCTGGCGATCCTCAACCGGACTGGGTCGATCTGCTAAATCTGGTGGCTGTTCCTCAGGCTGACGAGCAGCAACGCCTGCTCGCCAATCTCATTACCCAGATTAACCTCGCCAAGAAGCCTTTACCGCGCTTCTGGTATTTCCCGCGCGGTAAAAAAGCCGTCGTCATTATGACCGGGGACGATCATGGGAACGGAGGAACCGGACCCCGGTTTGATCAGTTCACCTCGTTGAGCCCAGCGGGCTGTAATGTGGCCAACTGGGAATGTGTGCGGGGTACCTCGTACATTTACCCCGAGACCGGCAATCTTTCCGATGCGCAAGCCGCTGCCTATAGCGCCGCGGGTTTCGAGGTGGGCTTGCACATCAACACCAATTGCACAGATTTCACGCCTACCTCACTTGAATCGAACTACGTGCAACAGATCGGCGCATTCCAAGCTGCTTATCCCAGTGTTCCCACGCCCCAAACAATGCGCCACCATTGTCTCGTCTGGAGCGACTGGATCACGGCTGCGCAGACTGAACTGAGCCATGGTATCCGGCTCGACACCAGTTTTTACTTTTGGCCGCCCAGCTGGGTCAATGACCGTCCGGGTAACTTTACCGGTTCAGCGATGCCGATGCGGTTTGCCGATCTCAGCGGTAATCTGATCGATGTTTACCAAGCAGTTAGCCACATGACTGACGAGTCGGGCCAGACCTATCCGTTCACGATAAACACTTTGTTGGACCGGGCGCTCGGGGCCGAAGCCTACTACGGCGCTTATACCATCAATGCCCATACCGATTTGCCCACGGAGGACGCGGCCACCTTTACAGTCAACTCGGCCCTCACTCGCGGCGTGCCAGTGGTTTCCAGTATTCAGATGTTGACGTGGTTGGACGCACGCAACAATTCGTCGTTTGGGTCGCTGGCTTGGAATGGCAGCAATTTGAGCTTTGCGGTTTCCCCGGGCCCCGGTGCCAATGGGCTGCAAGCCATGCTACCGGTACACACTGCTGCGGGCGTTTTGGTTGGGCTCAGCGGGCCGGGTGGCGCTGCCGTTCCATATACGACCGATAGCATTAAAGGAACTCAATACGCCTTTTTCGCGGCGGCGGCGGGAGGCTACACTGCGGCTTACGCGGCAGACACGACACCTCCAACGGTGACATCGATCTCCCCAGTGAACGGCGCGACAGGTGTGATTCAGCAGCCTACGGTCACGGCTACTTTTAGTGAGCCGGTCGATCCGGCGACCGTCACCAGCTCTAACTTTAAATTGCAGTTCGGGAATAATCCGCCGGTGTCCGCTACAGTCAGGTACGATTCCAGTACGAACACCGCAAAGCTGACGCCCAGCACCGTGCTGTCTGCTTCGACGACCTATACCGCTACGATTCTGACAGGCATCAAGGATTTGGCCGGTAATGCCCTGGCTGCCCCCTACACATGGTCCTTCACAACACAGGCCCAGCCTTGTGCAGCCACGCCTTGCAGTGCGTGGAATAGTTCGGCCACACCGGGAACTCCATCGGTAAACGATCCCAGTTCTGTCGAGCTCGGCGTGAAGTTCAAGTCGGATCTGAATGGTGTCATTACCGGCATTCGTTTCTATCAAGTCAATGCGGGCACATATACAGCGGCCTTGTGGACTCTAGGCGGACAACAGTTAGCAACGGCAAACGTCACTGCCACCACATCGGGCTGGCAACAAGTTACTTTTTCGAACCCGGTAGCGATTACGGCCAATACCGTGTACGTCGCTTCTTACCATGCGCCTAATGGCAATTATGCGGTTAATAACAGTCCGCAATTTTCTTCATCCGGAGTTGATAACCCTCCAATACATCTTTTACAGGATGGGGTTAGCGGTGGTAACGGCGTCTATGTGTATAGTGCGAGTAGCACCTTTCCAACTAACACTTATAACTCGAGCAATTATTGGGTTGATGTCGTCTTTTCAACCGCAACGGGACCTGATACGACGCCGCCCACGGTGACAGCTCAAAGTCCTGCGCCTAATGCAACCGGGGTTGCAACGAACACTGCTGTCACGGCGACATTCAGTGAAGCGCTGGATGCGACGACAATAACAGGTGCCAACGCTTCCAACTTTCAATTGCAGGCCGGTAGCAACGCGCCGATAACGGCAACGGTGAGCTATGCGAACAATACCGCGACTTTGACGCCGGCCAGTGCGCTTTCCGCAAACACGACCTATACGGCGACGGTCAAAGGCGGTACCAATGGTGTCAAGGATATTGCAGGCAATCCGCTTGCGGCTAACGTGAATTGGTCTTTCACGACGGGAGCCTCCGGCGCCCCTAATTGCAGTACGGGGACCAGTTCGATCTGGCCCACTAATCCTACTCCGTCGGTTATTAGCGATTCAGATACTTCATCTGTTGAGCTCGGGGTCAAGTTCACGTCTACGCAGAACGGCTGGATTTGCGGCGTACGCTTCTACAAAGGCAGCACCAATACCGGAACGCATGTAGGAAAGCTTTGGAACCGTACAACGGGAGCCTTGCTCGCTAGCGCGACTTTCCAGAGTGAAACAGCCTCCGGTTGGCAGCAAGTGAGCTTCACTACGCCGATAGCGATAACGGCGGGCACTCAGTATGTAGCCTCCTATCTGGCCCCAGTCGGACGTTATTCAATAAACAGTAACTACTTTTCAGCAGACGTCACAAGTGGCCCGCTGACTGCACTCAGTAGCGCAGGAAGTGGAGGCAACGGGGTATATCTCTATGGCACCGGCGGGTTCCCGGTAAACACCTTCCAGGCAACAAACTACTGGGTGGATGTGGTATTCACCGCGAATACTGGTCCAGACACTACGCCGCCGACTGTCACATCAACATCGCCAGCAACCGGTGCCACGGGAGCCCTTCCTGGCAATCCGGTAACAGCGACTTTCAGCGAAGCGGTTGATGGGGCCACTGTTAATTCCTCGACCTTTCAACTGCTGGATGCAAGCAATACATTGGTACCTGCATCCTATACAGTTGCCAACAATACGGCGACATTGACACCCAGCAGCTCGTTGACGGCATCTACGCCTTACACCGCGAAGTTAAGCGGAGTCAAGGATCTTGCGGGCAATCCATTAGCAGCGGATTACGCATGGTCATTCACGACCGGCGTTGATCCCTGCTCTGCCGGAGGCAATCCGATTGTTTGTGAAAACAGCAAGACCGGTAATCCTTCAAGTGAATGGGATATCACCGGCGCTGGGGATACGACCATCCAGGGTTACGCCACCGATATCAGTGTGAATCGGGGTAACACCGTATCCTTCAAGATCAAAACTGATGCCACGGCCTACCGGCTCGACATCTACCGCATGGGTTTTTACGGCGGCTTGGGTGCGCGCAAGATTGCTTCGATCACACCCTCGGCTACACTACCGCAGACACAGCCGAACTGTCTGACTAATGCTACCGGTCTCATCGACTGCGGTAATTGGGGTTTGTCTGCATCTTGGTCTGTTCCTGCCGACGCCGTGTCGGGCATTTATTTCGCGAAGGTTGTGCGGAACGATACTCAGGGGGCGAGCCACATCGTTTTCGTAGTGCGCGACGACAGCAGTACCTCTGATTTGCTCTTCCAAACATCGGATACGACTTGGCAAGCCTATAACAACTATGGAGGAAATAGTCTGTACCAGGGTACCGGGCCCGGCACCGGCGGTAACTCGGCTGGCCGAGCCTACAAGGTAAGCTACAACCGGCCTTTCAACACTCGCGCAGTCGATAACGGACAAGATTGGGTATTTAATGCCGAATATCCGATGGTGCGCTGGCTGGAGGCCAACGGGTACAGCGTCAGTTACTTTACTGGTATTGATAGCGACCGCCGTGGCAATTTAATAGCCAACCATAAAGTCTTCCTATCCGTCGGTCACGACGAATACTGGTCAGGCGCACAACGGACCAATGTTGAAGCTGCTCGAGGGGCCGGCATAAACTTGGCTTTCTTTAGCGGCAATGAAGTGTATTGGAAGACTCGCTGGGAAAGCAGCATTGATGGGTCCGGTTCAGCGTACCGCACTCTCGTTTGCTATAAAGAAACACATAACTTTCCTAACAATCAAGATCCGAATGATCCTCCAACCTGGACCGGGACTTGGCGTGACCCAAGAAACTCACCTCCTGCAGATGGCGGACGTCCGGAGAATGCGTTATTGGGTCCCATCTTCATGGTGAACGATGGCGCGACAACCAGTATCACCGTACCTGAAGCAGACGGTAAAATGAGGTTTTGGAGAAATACCAGTATCGCGACACTCGCTCCTGGCAATACTGCTACTTTGCCTAATGGGACGTTGGGTTACGAATGGGATGTGGATCTCGATAACGGTGTCCGCCCAGCCGGTCTGATTCGGCTTTCGACGACCATCGTCAATAATGCACCGATCCTGACGGATTTCGGTTCCACTTTCGGCACCGGTACTGCAAATCATGCCCTGACACTGTATCGTTCCAGCAACGGAGCCCTCGTTTTCGGAGCTGGTACCGTGCAGTGGCCTTGGGGGCTGGACAGTAACCATGACCGAGCAGGCACGGCTACAGACGTTTCGATGCAACAGGCAACAGTGAATTTGTTCGCAGACATGAACGTGCAACCTGCAACGTTACAATCAGGGCTGATAGCGGCGACAAAATCGACCGATACAACACCGCCGGTTTCCACGATTACTTCGCCAGCCGGAGGTTCCTCCGTTGCGCTAGGAAGCAATGTCGTAATCAGCGGTACCGCGACGGATGCCGGTGGCGGCTTGGTCGGTGGCGTCGAAGTTTCGGTCGACGGAGGAGCAACCTGGCATCCGGCAACAGGCCGCAGCACGTGGACTTACAGTTGGACAACGCCGGCAACTTCGACAACGGTGACCATCAAGAGTCGCGCGGTCGACGACAGCCTGAATCTGGAAACGCCGGCAACTGGGATTAGTGTTAATGTCGGCTCCGGCGCGGACACGACAGCGCCAACGGTGTCAATGACCGTGCCGGCGAATGGAGCGACCGTTTCAGGCTCGTCAGTCACCGTATCAGCGAATGCGAGCGATAACGTTGGGGTGAGCAGTGTTCAGTTCCTATTGGATGGTGCGTCTCTTGGCGCACCGGATACGGTGGCGCCTTATAGCATTACCTGGGATTCGACACTTGCCTCTAATGGTGCTCATACCCTCAGTGCACGGGCCAGCGATGCCGCCGGCAATACGGCAACCGCCGCCAATATTTCAGTCACAGTGTCAAACACTGTCCCATTAGCTCCATCGGCTTTAACCGCCACAGCGGCTTCAAGCACTCAAATCAATTTGAGCTGGACCGACAATGCGACCAATGAGAACGGCTTCAAAATCGAACGTTGCCAAGGGGCTGGCTGTTCGACTTTTGCGCAGATCGCAACCCTCGGAAGTAATATAACTGCCTATGCCGACACCACCGGGCTTACTCCGAATACCAGCTACAGTTATCGCATGGTCGCTTATAACGGAATCGGTAACTCTGCCTATTCGAATGCGGCAACTGCGGTAACCCCAAATGTAACTGGCTTCCTAAGTCCGAGCTCCAATTTAGCAGTTCTATTAAATGGCGATAGCAATGGATTCGAGACAACACCGGCTAATGCCTACGCGAATGACACATTATTTGCCGTGGATACGAACAGTGGTATTAATACGAGCACTTCATGCACCAATAGTGGAAAGGACAAGCATCTTTACTATAATTATAACTTCAACATACCGAGCGGTGCCGTTATAAAAGGCATCGAAGTTCGTTTGGATGCTCTTGTAGACAGTACAACCGGCACGCCCAAGATGTGCGTGCAATTCTCGTGGGATGGAGGCTTAACCTGGACAGCCACTCAGAACACCACGACGTTGGCCACAAGTGAAGCGACATATGTTTTGGGTAGTGCAACCGATACTTGGGGAAGGGCTTGGACTGTAACTAACTTTTCGAATGCTAATTTTCGAGTTCGCGTGATTAATGTGGCCTCGAACACCAGTCGCGACTTTTCACTGGATTGGATAGCGGTGAAAGTTACCTACTTATAAAACGGTATTTGGGCTAGAATTATTTTGGAAGAAATAAAATCATTCAATTTTTAGCTTAAGGTCAAGGAATAAGGATAAAAAATGATAAAAGAGAATGTGGTTCTGGGGAAAGATGTAGTCATTTTTCATCCGGATCTTGTGAATTTATATGGTTGCCAAATAGGGCAAGGCTCCAAGATAGGCACTTTTGTAGAAATACAAAAGGGAGCCTCCATTGGGGCTAACTGTAAAATTTCCAGTCACACTTTTATTTGCGAAGGCGTGGATATTGAGGATGGCGTTTTCGTGGGTCATGGCGTCATGTTCATCAATGACACCTATCCAAGAGCTGTTGACGAAGAGGGTAAACTGCAAACGGAGGCCGATTGGCAATTGATTCGAACCCGGATTAAAACCCAGGCTTCGATCGGTAGCAATGCAACTATTCTGTGCGGTATCACGATCGGTGAAAGCGCGTTGATTGGAGCCGGTGCCGTGGTGACCAAGGATGTTCCTGATTATGCGATCGTCGCCGGCAATCCTGCTCGAGTAATCGGGGATGTGCGAAACAAACCATAATGAGTGAGAATCCTTGTTCGGCAATCGATCATAATATCGATTTAAAATGCTAATTCCAAGTGAAGTACTCGTCTAAACGATAAATATAAAGTTTACCATTCCAATTAAGGAGACCATCATGATTAAAATAGGCGTTATTGGATACGGTTATTGGGGACCCAATCTGGTGAGAAATTTTGCCGAAACACCGGGGCTTACCATGGCTGGCGTTGCGGATCTGGATCAGAAAAAACTTGATATCGTTCAGAAACGATACCCGGGCGTAAAAACGACTACGCAATTCCAGGATCTGGTTGAGGACCCATCCATCGACGCTATTGCGGTGGCGACTCCGGTCAGCACGCACTTCGATTTAGGAATGGCAATTCTCAAAGCTGGCAAACATTTGTGGCTCGAAAAGCCCATGGCAGAAACCTCCCAGCAGGCACGCCAGTTGGTTGACGAAGCTGATAAACGAGGTCTTGTATTAATCGTCGATCATACGTTCTGCTATACAGGAGCAGTACGTAAAATGGCCGAGATCATAAAAGGTGATGGTTTTGGGGACGTATTATACTATGACTCTACCCGGATCAATCTCGGTTTGTTTCAGCGGGATGTCAGCGTCATCTCTGACTTGGCCGTGCATGACTTTTCTATACTTGAGTATCTACTGGGTGAGCAACCAATTGCAGTGTCAGCAGTTGGCACCAACCATTTTCCTGGCACACCGGAAAATCTGTCGTACCTGACATTGTTCTATAATTCGGGAATGATTGCGCATGTCAACGTGAACTGGCTGGCGCCGGTGAAAATGCGCCAAATTCTTGTTGGCGGCAGCAAAAAAATGATCACCTACGATGATCTGGAGCCAAGCGAAAAGGTCAGAATTTATGACAAGGGTGTCAGCTTTACCGACGATCCGCAGCAGATTTATGAGATGCGGGTCGGCTACCGCTCCGGGGATATGTGGGCGCCACGGCTAGACGGTACGGAGGCATTACTAGTTGAAGGAAAACATTTCGTGGAGTGTATTGAAAATGGAACGGCACCATCTACTAATGGCCATCTCGGTTTAAGGGTGGTCGAATTAATCGAGGCGGCGACTCGCTCAATGAATGAGCGTGGCCGATCCGTCGAAGTCAATGGGAAAATTATGTATCAAGGCAGGAGAGTAGCATGATACCGTTTGTCGATCTCAAAGCCCAATATACGGGGATTAAGGACGAAGTCAACAAAGCGATCCAAGGCATATTGGATACTTGCCAGTTTACTTTGGGAAGTGAAGTGGCCGCGTTTGAGAATGAATTTGCCGATTATTGTCAGGCCCAGCATGGGATTGGCGTGAACACTGGCACTAGTGCTCTGCATCTTGCCCTTCTTGCGGCCGGAATTGGTCCCAATGATGAGGTGATTACGGTCCCATTTACATTTGTGGCGACCGTGGCGGCGATTTACTATACCGGCGCTAAGCCGGTGTTTGTTGACATCGACCCGCGCACCTTTACTATCGATGTGAAGTCAATCGAAGCCGCAATCACCGACAAAACCAAAGCAATCCTTCCCGTGCACCTGTATGGGCAACCGGCGGACATGGATCCCATTCTTGAAATTGCCAAGAAATATAACTTGATTGTGATAGAAGATGCCGCTCAGGCTCATGGCGCCGAGTACAAAGGGAAAAGGGTAGGAAGTATAGGTGATATGGGCTGTTTTAGTTTTTATCCTGGTAAGAACTTAGGGGCCTATGGTGAAGGTGGCATGGTTGTTACTGATAACGCTGAGTATACCCGTACCATCCGTATGCTTCGTGACTGGGGTGCAGAGCAGAAATACCACCATGTACTCAAGGGCTACAATTTTCGCCTGGAGGGTATTCAAGGAGCGGTCCTCAGGGTGAAACTGCGGCATCTGGAAGCATGGACAGAAGCGCGGCGAACGGTTGCCGTATATTACAATGAGCTGTTGTCCGGTAGCGGCGTCCCAACGCCGAAGGAAATGTCTTATGCTCGACATGTATATCACATTTATGCGATCCGTACTAAACAGCGCAGTCAATGGCAACAGGTCTTGCAAGCTAAAGGTATCCAGACCGGGATCCATTATCCTATCCCAGTACATCTTCTGCCGGCCTATGCCGACTTGGGTTATATAAGGGGAGATTTTCCCCATTCAGAACAGGCGGCTGACGAAGTGCTGTCATTACCCATGTTCCCGGAGTTAACTCGTGCTCAATGTGAAGATGTTTGTGAAGCTATTAGAATGATTGAAGAAAACGAGATAACGGTCTAATCAGTTTAGGTAAAATATTTTTGACATGAAAAAGTTAAAATACCATTGATTTTAATTCAATACGGTGGTTATAGCGAGCCCCCTGATCGTCTCTATTGCTCTTCACGGGTCCAGTACCTCATGGCTCACAGCCAGCAGATATCCGTAGGAACTGAGCGATGAAGGAGTGTAATGCGATATTGATACACTTTGATAATTATTAAGTATGCTAATCGATAAGTTGTACCGCACGGTAAAGTCTCTTGATTTGAATTTGAAAGGGAAGACAGTTCTCACTGAAGCGGCCAGCGGTTCCTACGTGGTGACACCTGTCCTGGCTGCTCTTTCTGGTGCAAGAGTATATGCCTTCACTGAGTCGACTCGCTACGGCACTGTAGATGAGATTTTCAGTCTCACGCGTAAACTTATTGAGGAATGCCATTTCATGGAGTTGGATATCCATTTTGTGGAAGAGCTAACTCCTGAAATCATCGGTAAAGCGGATGTAATTACCAACTCAGGTCATTTGAGGCCGCTTAACGAAGAAAAGCTCAGGCATGCCCAAAATGGGCTGGTGATACCCCTTATGTATGAGGCTTGGGAATGGCGGGATGCCGACATGGACTTAGCGTATATCCGGAAGCGCGGATTCGCACTGGGTGCGACCAATGAGCGGCATCCAGATGTGGATGTGTTCAATTACCTTGGTGATATGGCGCTGAAAATGATTTTTGATGCGGGTTTATGCCCATACAACAATCGATTCATCCTGTTGTGCAACAATGATTTTGGCCCCTATATTGCCAAAGTGTTGGGAAGGAACTGCGCGGGGCTGCTGGTGATTGACGATGACAAGCATCGAGAAAAATACTCGGGTATGCCTGTGGATTGGATGGGCGCTTTCCCTGAAGTTAGCATACCGGAATCCTATCGAGAGGCGGAAGCCATAATCTTTACCGCTTACCCCTTTACTAAGGAATGGATTGGGAATAGTCACCCAGTGAAGCTGGATAGCATTAAAAAACAGCTTCTTGATCCTTATATACTTCGCTATTGTGGGGACCTGTCCTTGGCGGAAATTGAACAATCCGGCGTTCGCTATTTTCCGGCCCAAGTGCACAGCGGCCATATGGGTGTACTACCCTCGGCTGTTGGTTTCGATCCTATCATCCGGTTGCAGGCAGGGGGACTGAAAGCGGCCGAGGCGCTAATAACCGGAAAACATATCTATAACGATGTACAAATAGTTGAACTTATATGACCTACGAAAAAAAGCTGGTAGCTATTGGGCGCTCCCGTTTTCTTTATGACTCTATCAAATATCTAGTTGGCCGTGGTTTCCAGTTCAAAGCTATCATTACTGAAGAAGCATATGAAGAATACGATGTAAAAGCACAGGATTTTGAGGCACTCGCAGCGGAAATCGGGGCTACAATCTTTGTCACAAAAAACGTAATGCAGGAGGAACTTTTTAATCTTCTTCATGAATACGGAATCAGGTTGGCCGTCAGCGTTAACTGGAAATATACTCTTCCGCTAGATTTCCTGAACCGTTTCGAGTGCGGTATCCTGAACTTCCATCTCGGGAATTTGCCTGATTATAAAGGGAATGCCACTGTCAACTGGTCCATCATAAATGGAGAAGACCATATCTATGGTAATATCCACCGTATGGAAGCAGAGTTGGATGTAGGGGACGTTTTATCTCGTAAGTCGATTCCCATCACGTCTGAAACGTATGTGGGAGATATCCTGAAACAGGCTGAAAAAGAAGCTCCTGCGCTCTTTGAGATAGCGATTGAAACAGCTATGTCTCAGCCGGGTTTTTATATGGTTAAAGGGTTGAAACAGGGACTTAGATGCTATCCGCGTCTTCCAGAGGACAATCAAATTAACTGGCAGGAAAGCATCGAAACCATTTGCAGACTGATACGAGCTTCATCCCGCCCATATCAGGGAGCCTTCAGTAATCTCGACGGAAAGAAAGTGATCATCTGGAAGGCGAATAAGTTAATTCCAACTGAAAAATACCTTGCTATCCCTGGCCATGTTGTCGCGTTGAACAAAGATACTAACACTGTATGGGTGGCCTGTAGGGACGGCTTTCTTGAGGTGTTGGAGATTGAGGTTGATGGTAGGGTAATGGCGCCTTTTGATTACATAAAAAGTATCAGGACAAGGTTTAAATAAACTTAAGATATAGAAACTAACTTCGAGAAACGCATCGTCCGCATCATTACGGATAACAGAAATAATTAGGAGCTTATGGATATTAAAGATTCGAACATACTGGTGACAGGGGGCTGCGGTCTGATCGGCTCCACAACCATAGATTTGTTGCTGAAGGACTATTCACCCGCAAGGATCGTCATTCTTGATGATTTAAGTCGGGGAACGCTGGCCAATGTTGAAGCAGCTTTAAAAGATCCCCGTGTGACGCTGGTGCAAGAAGACATTCGTGACGTGAAGGCCGTGCAAAGAGCGATGCAGGGTATTGATGCGTTAATCCATATGGCAGCATTGCGCATTACCGCCTGCGCGGCGAATCCGAGCGAGGCAATGGGTGTAATGTGTGATGGTAGCTTCCATGTAGTAGAGGCCGCGCAGATTGCTGGTGTAAAAAAGGTAGTGGCGGCATCTTCGGCGTCGATCTATGGTCTGGCCGATACCTTTCCTACGCGAGAGGACCATCACCCTTACAACAACCGCACCTGGTACGGCGCCAGCAAAATTATGTTGGAAGGGTTGCTGCGTTCGTTCAATGATATGTATGGACTGCCCTACGTGGCGTTGCGCTATTTTAACGTTTATGGTCCACGTATGGATATTCATGGTAAATATACCGAAGTCCTGATTCGTTGGATGGAACGTATAGCTGCAGGGCAGCCACCTCTGATCCTTGGAGATGGTACCCAAACCATGGATTTCGTCTATATCGAAGACGTCGCCCGATCAAATATCTTGGCCCTACAATCTGATGTGAGTGATGAGGTTTTCAATGTCGCCAGCGGCTCTGAGACCAGCCTAAACGAGTTGGCCGCGGCGTTGCTTAACGTGATGAGTTCCGATTTACAGCCGGAATATGGCCCTGAACGTACAGTAAATCCTGTATCGCGGCGTCTAGCTGACACATCCAAAGCAGGGCGATTGCTTGGTTTTCAAGCGCAGGTTGGCTTGGAAGATGGGCTTTCGCAGCTGGTCGACTGGTGGCGCATGAACAAGACGGCGGTGCAATCATGATCCCTATTACCAAGCCGATGTTAGGCGAGAATGAGGCTGAGGCGGCACGGCGCGTCATTTTGAGTGGCTGGACTAGTCAGGGCCCAGAAGTTGTCGCATTCGAGAGGGAATTTGCTGAATATGTAGGAGCGCCGCATGCATGTGCAGTATCCAGTTGTACCACGGCTTTGCATTTGGCGCTGCTGGCAGTGGGCGTTCTGCCTGGAGACGAAGTCATTACCGTCAGCCATTCATTTATAGCCACTGCTAACGTGATCCGCTATTGCGGCGCCACGCCGGTATTCGTTGACATTGAGCCTGATACGTTTAACCTCGATCCCACCCAGCTCGAAAGTGCCGTGACGGATCGTACCCGCGCGATTTTGTGTGTTCATCAGATAGGCATGCCCTGCGATCTTGCAGAGATCATTGAAATTGCGCGCCGTCATTCATTACCCGTCGTTGAGGACGCTGCTTGCGCCATTGGTAGCGAAATTTTTTGGCAGGGGCAATGGGAAAAAATCGGCAAGCCGCAAGGTGATGTTGCCTGCTTTTCGTTTCATCCGCGTAAAGTGATAAGTACTGGCGACGGTGGAATGATCACCACAGCGAACCCTGAATGGGATGCCAAGTTCAGGTTGTTACGTCAACATGGCATGAGTGTCCCTGATACCGTGCGTCATGGTTCCAGCCAAGTGATCTTCGAATCCTATCCGATCGTTGGCTACAATTACCGTATGACTGATATCCAAGCTGCCGTAGGCAGGGAGCAACTTAAGCGTCTACCGGGGATTGTCGAGAAGCGTAGGGATTTAGCTGCCCGCTACAAGAAACTTCTCGCAGAGATACCAGGTGTCGGTTTACCCGTAGAGCCGGACTGGGCGCGCAGTACCTGGCAAAGTTTTTGTGTTCGTCTACCATTAGGAAAAGACCAGAGGCGTGTTATGCAGTCAATGCTGGATGCAGGAATAGCGACACGTCGGGGAATAATGTGTTCACATCGGGAGGACGCTTATCCAGTTGATTCATGGTCTTGTGCCGGTAGAAACCAGGAATGCAGTTGTGCCGTTGGCTTCTGCCGGAAACTTAGGCACAGCCAAGAGGCACAGGAGAAAACGATTATCCTGCCGTTGTTCCCACAAATGGATATTGAACAGCAAGATTATGTAGTAAAGTCCTTGTTTGGTGCCTTGCGTGATTAATAAAGATACTTGCAAAGCCAAAAGGAGGCTTCGGCAGCGTTCTCCTGAGCGTTGCCGAAGGGCTCGTTACGAACGGAAAATAAAGGAATGAATTCAGAGAAATCACTGTATTCCCTGAGTCTGTGGAAGCGGAGTTATCAGGAGTTTAGTAAGTGTCTTAATAGGATATCCATTTTCAAGCGCTATGCAACAATATACTAAAACATTAGCTGATTATCTTGATCTTGCAAAACGGCGTAAGTATTACATTGTAGCTACTTGGCTGCTTGTCAGCTTAATATCCCTAATTGTTGCATATAATCTACCCAAAATTTATCGCTCAACGGCAACGATGTTGATTGAAGCGCCAATTCCAACAGCACTACCCGATTCGGCAGTATCTCAATATGCAGATGAACGGATTCAATCAATTTACCAAAGAGTCATGACGACCGAAAATGTGCTTTCGATTATTGAGTCGACTGGCCTTTATAGCGATATCAAGAATGGCTCTACGAAAAATGAACTAGCGAATTTGTTCAAGGGTAACGCTGAAGTTAAGTTAGCCACTGCTACTCTTGCTTCTAAAACTAATTCTGGAACAGCTGAGCTTGCCTTTGATATTTCGTTTAGCCATGGCGAAGCAATTAAGGCAAAAGAGGTTGCGAGTAAGCTAGCCACTTTATTCATCGAGCAAAATGATAAGGCCCGTACACAGCGCGCTATTAAGGCGACTGATTTCCTCATGGAGGAATCGGATAAGCTAAATCGAGAGCTTCAGGAAATTGACCACAAAATTGCAATATTCAAGGAGCAAAATAATTACAGTTTGCCGGAGCAAGCGGAAGTCAATATGGCTGCGATAGACCGAGCTGAGAACGAACTGAGAGATACCGAACATCAGATCCGCGCCACGAAGGAAAGGATTGCTTTTTTAACAGCGGAGTTGGCAAGAGCACAACAAGAACTACCTGGTAGGCTTGATGACAAAGTGCCGCAAAGCCGGGATGATGCCCTAAGAATCTTGCGTGCGCAATACTTTCGAATTTCCAGCATTTATTCCCCTTCACATCCGTCTGTGGTCCGCCTAAAACGAGAAATAAAGGCTTTGGATCCCACCTTTGAAGGGCAACCAGTCGATGAAGACGTTCTTAACCAGTTGGCGGAGGCGAGGCGCGAACTGAAAATACTGGAAGAAACATATGCAGGTAATCACCCGGATATATCTAAACGGAAAAAACAAATAGAAAGGCTGGAACAACAATTAACAAATACGCCGCCGCGTTTGCAGGAAGAACAGAAGGAGACGGCTATTTATTCCACTAATCCGGCTTACCTGGGGGTACAAGAACAATATAAAAGCAGTCAATCAGAACTTGAGTCATTGATTCAGAAACAGGATTATTTGAAAGCGAAACTTGAAAAATTGCAAAAAATCCTCTCGCAGGCGCCTGAGGTTGAAATGGCTTATACAGATTTGATAAGAGAGCGAGATAGTATCATTAAGAAATACACACAGCTCAAAGAAAAATGGTTGGATGCAAAACTTGTTCAAACATTGGAAGAGCAGCAGCAAGGACAAACACTTACCCTCATCGAGCAGCCTCTTATCCCTACACATCCAGAAAAAGCGGTTAGAAGAAAAGTGGCCATTGGCGGGTTTTTTATGGGAATCATCGCGGGTTTTGGGGTTGCTTTCTTTGTCGAATTTCTAGATCCCGGAGTTAGGGGGTACCGGGCAATTAGCGAAGTCACCGGGCTTATGCCTCTTGTTGTGGTTCCTTACATAGAGGCACCTTCAGACTTGGAAGAGCGTCTTGTTAAGCAGCGTCAAATGAAGAAGATTATAGTCTGGACTAGCGCAGCTTTCATCCTATTGGCTAGCATAGTAATGGGCATTGTTTTTCTTCCATTAGTGAAAACATGAATCCAAACTCAGGGAAAATATAATATGATGATAATCGCGCAGTTTTGTACTTTTTTGGCGGACAGTCAATGAATAGTGGTGCTAACGGACGCCAGAACTACTCGACCCGATACACACAAACTCAAACGGCCATTATTGATCCGGATGTGCTGCGTAATAATCGAGTTATTATGGGACTCTACAACGATCCAAGAGCAGATATCTTTCGTGTACTCCGGACTAATATCCTCAGGCAGCTTCGGGAAAATAACTGGAACAGCTTTGCAATAACAAGTGCGACGCCTGGCGCAGGAAAAACTTTCATATCCGTAAATCTCGCGATTGCGATAGCGATGGAGGGAAATCAAAGTGTTCTCCTTATTGATGCCGATCTCAGGCGTCCCAACGTGGGCCAATATCTTGGTCTCCAATGTAAATACGGCTTTGTCGATTATTTGGCGGGGGGTACTCCTCTAGAAAATATATTGATAAATCCAGGCATAGAAAATCTAGTTTTACTGCCGGGAAAAGACTCAAATATCAATTATTCGGAATTAATTTCTTCCAAAATAATGGCTAATCTTATCAAAGAAATTAAATCGCGATATGAATCGCGAATCATTATCTTCGATATTCCCCCGATTTTTGTAGCAGATGATGCATTGTTGCTTATGCCCTATGTCGATGCTGGTCTACTTGTTGTAGAGGATGGAAAGAATACTTCAGATGAGCTTCAACAAGCTATGTACATTCTAGAACAGACAAACCTGCTTGGTTTAGTTCTGAACAAGGCTAGGCAACCGCTTCCCATATACCATTATGGATATGTATCAGAGTCTAGCAAGTATTGACAGCCGGTTTTGGCTTAAGAACAGCATGATTAAGAATGGACCTGCTACTATTTTTTAACATACATTTTATCCTTTCATGAAAATCTGGATTGATCTTGACAATACGCCGCACGTGCCTTTTTTCAAACCTATCATAAGGGAATTGGAAAAGCAGGGTCATAATGTGATATTGACGGCACGTGATGCTTTTCAAGTATGTGAGTTGGCTAATCTGGTTGGATTATCCTATAAAAAAGTAGGCAGGCATTATGGCAAGAACCCAATTATGAAAGTGATAGGTCTCTGCTTGCGCAGCTTGCAATTCTTGCCATTAATCATGGGTGAAAAGCCAATGTTGGGTCTATCTCACGGCTCTAGGTCACAAATTCTCTTATGTAACCTACTACGTATCCCGACCGTGATGATCATGGACTATGAACACGCTCGAACCCCATTATTGTTACAGCCACGATGGGAAATTATTCCTGCCGCGCTTTCTACTGAGAACGTTCAATGTAAAAAGAAAGAGAGAATATTCAGTTACGAGGGTATAAAAGAAGACGTGTATGCTCCCGAGTTCAAACCTGATGAAAGTATTGTTGCCGAACTTAATCTTAACGATGATGATATAGTGGTTACTGTTAGGCCTCCAGCGAATGAAGCACACTATCACAATCCAGAAAGCGATGCTCTTTTTATTTCGTTCATGACAAGAGTTTGCGCTACAAAAGGAGTTAAGGCGATCCTCTTGCCACGGAATAAATTACAGGAATCCCAATTAAGAAGCGATTGGCCTCAGTGGTTTAATAACTCCAAGGTGACTGTGCCTAAGCGAGCAGTTAATGGCCTCAATCTGCTTTGGCATTCTGATCTGGTGGTAAGTGGTGGTGGAACAATGAATCGTGAGGCGGCTGCTTTAGGTGTTCCAGTTTACAGCATATTTCGTGGCAAAAGCGGTGCTGTTGATCGGCAACTTCAAAACGAAGGAAGGCTCATATTAATTGAAAATGTGGATGAAGTTAATAACAAAATACTACTTCAGCGGCGTAGCAAAGGTACAAATCCAGTTAAGTTGAGTTCTCAAAAAACCCTCCAAATGATAATGGCGCACATTGAGGCGATAATGATGAAAGAATATCCTCGTAGAACTTAATTTGAAAACATATTAAACTGAAAGAAATTATGAGCAAAAAACTTAAATTTTTCATTATTGCTGGTGCTCGACCTAACTTTATGAAAGTGGCTCCTATTATTCAGCAAATACGAAGTTATTCTTCTGATGCCGCTAACCATGGAACGGAGTTGGAGTATCGACTGATCCATACCGGCCAGCATTACGATGAAAAAATGTCGGATATTTTTTTTGCTGACCTTGGTATTCCCGAGCCAGACATCAATCTGGCTGTAGGCTCCGGATCGCATGCAGTGCAGACCGCCAATATTATGACGAAATTTGAGCCCATTTGCGAACAGGAGAAACCAGACTGGGTGGTAGTCGTTGGAGATGTTAACTCAACCATGGCATGCACCTTAGTTTGTTCGAAGCTTGGAATCAAGGTGGCGCACGTGGAGGCTGGTTTACGTAGCTTTGATCGCAGCATGCCCGAGGAGGTAAACCGGCTCGTCACGGATGCATTGGCGGATCTGTTGCTAACGCCTTCGGCTGACGCTAATGATAATTTAAAACGAGAAGGGATTCCAGAAACAAAGATAAAACTTGTCGGCAATGTAATGATTGATTCGCTAGTGGCAAATCTTGAGAAAGCTCGGGCCAGCTCAATTCTAAGCCGGCTTGAATTAGAAAAGAAGAAATTTATATTTGTAACTCTTCACCGGCCTTCCAATGTGGATAATCAAACTGGTTTGTTTTCAGTTATTAAAGTGTTAGGGCTCATCGCTAAAGACATGCCTGTCGTGTTTCCAATGCACCCTAGGACACGCAAAATGTGCGAACAATTTAACATTCTATTGGATGGGGTAAAAGGACTACGGATTGTGGAGCCGCTCAGCTATCACGATTCCCTGTGTCTAACAGAGTCTGCGCGATTTATTCTCACAGATTCCGGTGGACTACAGGAGGAGAGTACCTACTTCAAAACTCCCTGCTTAACCCTCAGGCCAAACACAGAGAGGCCCGTCACTATTGAAGTGGGCACGAATAAACTTACAACCCTTGATCAATTGTTGCCTGACATTGAGGAGATCCTGCAAGAGCGACGTCCGGCTGGGCAAATACCCAAGTACTGGGATGGTCGGGCTGCGCAACGTGTTTTAAACGCCCTGTTAGAGAATAGTGGACTTGAAAACGGGAATCCGGGCAATTTGGGGCAGTATCCTTCGGTCGGCAAGAGCATTGATCCACTCCCTTTCTGCGTAAAGAAATGAAGATCCTCGTCTTCGTCCATCAACTTGACATAGGCGGCACCCTGGTGAACTCTATAGAGCTCGCTGCGGCGCTCCGCGATTTCCATGGTTGCGACGTGGTTTTTTTTGCGACACCGGGGCCGATGGTCCGACTGATTGTGGAGAAAGGCCTGCGATTTCTACCCGCACCCACAGCACCCTTCTTTCCATCGCCTGCACGGATGAGCGCCTTACGTGACGCTGTGCGACGTGAACGCCCCGATCTCATCCATGTATGGGAGTTGTGGCCGTGCGTCGATACTTTCTACGCCGTGCATCTGCCGATGCGCATTCCGATGCTCGTAACCGACATGCAAATGAATGTAACCCGTCTGCTGCCTAAGGGGCTGCCAACGACGTTCGGGATCCCAGAACTCGTGGATAAGGCAAAGGCCATGAGCTATCGGCGAGTAGAACTTTTGCTACCCCCGGTCGACGTTAACGTAAATGCGCCGGGTGTTGTAGATCCAACTAAGTTCCGCAGGGAGTATGGTATCAGGGACAGCGACATTACGCTAGTGACGGTCTCCCGGCTCGTTGAGGAAATGAAGAGCGAGAGCTTATTTCGGACGATCAGTGCGGTCCGCACGCTAGGCCGCGACCTACCGCTACGATTTGTGATCGTAGGAGACGGCACGGCGCGTGCTAAGCTTGAACGGCTAGCAGATGAGATCAACGACGAGTTGGGGCGACCTGCAGTGGTGTTAGCGGGGGCGCGTCTTGACCCCCGGCCGGCATATGCCTCAGCCGATATCGTCGTCGGCATGGGAGGGTCCGCCCTACGTGGGATGGCATTCGGCAAGCCGGTCATCATAGTTGGAGAGCAGGGGTTCTCCGCTCCGCTCACCCCGCAGACGGCTGAATCCTTCTATTACAAGGGTATCTTCGGTCGGGGCAACGGTCATCCTAGCAACGCACGTCTCGTTGAAGACATCCGCTGGCTTGCGGAGCATCCCGACGACCAGCTCGTGGCGCTCGGGCAATTCTCACGGCAGTTCGTTCAGCGAAGTTTTTCTCTAGAAGAGGTAGCTTCCCGCCTCGCTGAGTTCTGTCGCGCCGCTGTGGCTGATATGCCACGACTTCACGAGACGGCCTTTGACGGACTTAGAACTGCTGCCGTGTATTTGAGAGAAAGAAAATTCTTTATGCGCTCTAGCCCTCCGGAGCCAACGGAGATAGTGGAAAGGTAAGGCAGTAGTGGCCCAGGTTGATGGGGCGCTTGGTTTTGTGGCGTTTTTGCAAAGTGAAGCTGCGTGCCGACATAGCTGAGATCTTAAGTCGATCGGCAAAGAACCAAAGGTTGTGGGATACGTAAGGTATTCAGTGATTGTCTTGTTTGTGATTATCCATGAGAACGCTCGAAACCATACATTAATGAAGTGCCGATCTGCGACGCCGCTTATGGGCTGTGACCAGTTTGAGGAATATTCACCGGCGGGATTCTATCGACGGCGGCACGAAGCAATAGCTCTTAGGTAACACAGACTTTCGGACAAGAGAAAAAATATGACTACTCCAATAGTTTCAGTTGTGATGAGTGTTTTTAATGGCGACAGCTTCCTGCGCGAAGCCGTCGAGAGCATTCTCAACCAAAGCTTTCGGGAGTTCGAGTTCACCATCATTGATGACGGCTCGACCGATTCCTCTTCCGCGATTCTTGATTCTTACCAAAGAAATGATCCACGCGTGCGAGTTTACCACCAGGAAAATAGGGGTTTGGTTGAATCTCTGAACCGCGGCTGCGGGCTCGCACGAGGCAAGTACATTGCACGGATGGATGCCGATGACATCTCTTTTAAAAACCGCCTGTTGTGGCAGGTTGAGTTCATGGAAAGACATCCAGAGGTCGGCGTTCTTGGCGGTGCTACCGAGATCATCAACGCGACGGGTAAGTTGTTGACACCCGACACTAATGTTGTCGATGATTACGAGATCAAGTCAGGCCTCTTACGAGGCGAATGTCCGTTGGTGCATCCGACCGTTCTCATGCGAACAGACGTTTACCTTTCGGTGGGGGGATACAGGAAGGTCGCTGTCGACGCTGAAGACTTCGATCTGTGGTTGAGGTTCGCTGAGCATTGCAAATTGGCTAACCTTGATGCGCCGGTACTCAAGTATAGGCGCCATCAGTGCCAAGTATCCGTGCGTAAGTTTAGACAGCAGGCTCTTAGCAATCTTGGTGCCAGGGCTGCAGCGTTGTTAAGAAGAAGTGGAAAATCGGATCCATTAGACTCGGTCGAAGAGATTACGCCAAAGGTATTAAGCGAACTTGGTGTCACAGAGAGTATGCAGCAGGCTTCTGTGGCTAGGGCATATCTCACGAGCATTCGTAGTATGTGCGACGCTACTGAATACGAGGTTGCTTCAGACTTGCTGCTTGAGATGCTACATTCCCTTGACTGGAAACATGTTAAGTTACATATAGTCGCTGAGTACCGTTTCCTGACAGCACGGCTATACTGGTGTCAAGGAAAATTTCTGAGGAGTATCCTGAACGCTGGGCACGCATTAATCACGCGCCCGATTATTTTAGCTCGTCCTCTTAAGCCATTGCTCCGCTGGTTTAGAAGGCAACTGGCGGATTAATATCCGAAGGAGCCTAGACACTTGCGATTAACCCATGAAGAGGAAAAGTGATTTATGAATTCTAAAATTCCAAAACGCATCATCCAGGTATGGGGAGGGAGTCTCGATTTGCCTTTGTTTTCAAAAGCATCTGCCGAAAATATAAAACTACTCAATCCTGAATTTGAATATCTGTTTTTTAATGACGAAAGTATGGAAAATTTTATTAACGAACATTTTCCAGAATACCGAAGCGTATTTGATTCGTTCCGTTTTCCTATCCAGCGATTTGATTTCTTTAGGTATTTGGCGGTTTATCGCCTTGGTGGTTTTTACTTCGACATGGATATTTTCCTCGCGTCAAATCTATCGGAACTATTGAACTGTGAGTGTGTATTTCCATTTGAAGAATTGACAATTAATGGTTTTCTGCGACAGGAGTATGGTATGGACTGGGAAGTTGGTAACTATGCATTTGGCGCGACTGCAGGGCATCCATTTATCCATGCAATTATTAAGAACTGCATACGAGCCCAAGAAGACATGAAGTGGACACAAGCGATCATGAGGCCGATTCCAAAATTGTTTCGTGAAGAGTACCTCGTTTTTTACACCAGTGGACCAGGCTTAGTTTCCAGAACCTTGGCAGAGTATCCCGATGCAGCTACGCAGGTCAAAGTCCTCTTCCCAGAAAATGTATGCGATTCCAAATATTGGAACCATTTTGGAAAATTTGGAGTTCATGTCGCTCAAGGTAACTGGCGAAAGAAACAAAGTATCTTGAGAAGATGGTTAATCTATGCATGGGAATCTTGGGAAAGAAAAAAGACGCTTAAGGAGGCCCTGGAACTAGGTGGGATCAGGTCATTGAGGTTTAATTTGAAAACATGAAGATTTATTTAAGAAAGGACTCAATTAACTGGCTAATGGAGTGTTAGGTTTATCTTGCACACCAAAAGTTGTTATGAAGTTACAATGCCACACGATTCTTAACATAAATGGTATTTGGATTTATTTAATGATTGGCATTCTTTATGAATTAGCAAAGTGAAAAATATATCTGGATTATCTTATATGCCTCCAGTAGATAAGTTTCAAATTGAAAGTATAAAAACTATTACACTTAAACTTCTTGATTATTGCAACAAAAATAATTGGGCGGGTTATGACCCTTATGACGCTCTAAACAGCAGAATATTCGAGTTCTTACCTTTTCTCAATTTCAGGATTCCACGACTTGTTCTTACCCAGCTTCTGAAGAGGTGTCCATTCAATCTGAGGCCGCTATTACAGATACCCAAGACACATAACCCTAAAGCACTTGGGCTATTCTTGATGTCGTTCATCAAGCTTTCAAAGCTCGGGCTTCTCGTCCAAGAAGACCTTATTACTAAGATGGTTGATGAACTAATAGCCCATCGGTCACAAGACAGTTCATATTGGTGCTGGGGTTATAGCTTCCCATGGCAGACGCGAACAATACTAGTTCCAAAGGGTGCGCCAAATTTAGTTTGTACGGTTTTTGTGGCGAATGCGTTATTAGATACTTTTGAGTTTAATAATGACAAAAGATGCCTTGAGATGGCTATCAGTGCGGGAGATTATATTCTGGCTGAACTGTATCGACATGAAGATGATGGGAAAGTTTATTTTTCTTATCCATTTCCTACTATGCGAATACCTGTCCATAATGCCAACTTACTAGCTGCAGCGCTGCTAACGAGATTAAGCCGATATACTAAGGAAAAGAACTTTTTAGGTCCTGCCATTGAGGCTGCAAGATATTCCGCCTCCATGCAACATAATGATGGCTCATGGGATTACGGAGAGTCACCAAAATATAGATGGATTGATAATTTTCATACGGGTTATAACCTTTGTGCACTAAAAACGTTGAGTAAGTGTATCCAGTCAACAGAATTTGACAAGAGTACACGTCAAGGGTTTGATTTTTTTTGCAATCATTTTTTTAGAGATGATAATGCGCCTAAATATTTTCACGATAAAGTCTATCCAATTGATATTCATAGCGTAGCTCAGAGCATTATTACACTGATAGACTTTAAACAGTACAATGAAAATAACTTAAGATTAGCATATTTTGTATGCGAATGGGCCATTGAGCAAATGTGGAATGAAAAATCCGGTTATTTTTATTTTGTGGATCTTCCTTTTTGGAAAAATAAAATTTCCTATATGAGATGGTCTCAAGCTTGGATGCTGCTGGCGCTAACCTATTTACTTGAAGACAGTTATCAAGCATATATTTCCGAACAAGTAATATAAGTTTTATTTGAAGAGAAAATTTCATGAAAAATAATCAGGTAGTATCTGGATTTGTGGCGGATCCTATATTAGCCAAAAATCTGCCCACTTATGTTATTGTAACTCCAGCTCGAAATGAGGCTGATTTTATAGAGCTGACGATTAAGTCAATGATCTCTCAAACAGTTTTGCCATTAATGTGGATGATTATAAGTGATGGATCTACTGATGGAACCGATGAGATTATTGAAAAATATTTAATTACTCACGATTGGATAAAGCTATCGCGAATGGAAGAACGAACTGAGAGGAATTTTGCAGGAAAAGCATACTCATTTAATGCTGGATATGAACTTACAAAATCATTGGATTTCGAAATCATTGGTAATGTTGATGCAGACATATCCTTTGAGCAAGATCATTTTGAATTACTACTCACAAAATTTAAGGAAAACCCTCGTTTAGGTGTAGCTGGAACGGCATTCATAGAAGATTCAAAAGTGGCTTACGACTACGAGATTGTGAACATTGATCATGTGTCGGGGCAATGCCAACTCTTCAGGCGTAAATGCTTTGATCAAATGGGAGGCTATGTTCCAATCAAGGGAGGAGGAGTTGACTGGGTAGCAGTGACAACAGCTCGGATGAAGGGTTGGGAGACCAGAACGTTTACAGAACGGGCGTTTGTTCATCATAGAATCATGGGTACAGGTATGAGTGGTATTCTGAAGTCACGCTTCAGATTTGGTAAACAAGATTATTATTTGGGTGGACATCCGCTTTGGGAGTTATTTAGGGCGGTTTACCAAATGAAAAAAAAGCCATATTTTCTTGGTGGTCTTTATATACTTGCTGGTTATATTTGGGCAAAAATATCCGGTGTTGAGAAAGCTGTTTCGAAAGAACTCGAAGGTTTTCGTAGACAGGAGCAGATGAGCAGACTCAATAACTTTTTTAAAAAATTTGTGTTCATTAGTAGATAGGCTTCATAGTAAATCGATGTTAGTTAATCAGTTATCAAAAAGGGTAAAATTATAGTGTTCGAGTTTTCAACTTTTCCGAAATGTACAGCCTTTAGAATTCTTTCTAAGAAGAAGTTATTTCTTCATTTATACAAATAGCTTGAAAATGACAATTAGTAAAAATCCAACACTCATTGAAAATAAAGAAATTGTTGTTACAAGCAGTTTGGTTAAAACTGTTAAATTAAGAGCAGAGTACTATGAATGGGTAAACGATCTTAAGCAATTCACAGAGGACCTTAAATCGCAGAATTTGAACGCAGATTTATTCACTTTTCTACAGGCTATCCATTCGACTGAATTGTTTCCCGAACTTCATTTTGAAATTGATAGCATTTCAGTGTTGCCAATAACTACTTATGAGACTTGGTGGAAAAGTCAGATAAATGATAAAACTCGTAATATGATACGTCGAGCACAAAAAAGTGGTGTGGTACTCCGTGAAGTCGAATTTAATGATCAATTAATTAAGGGCATTAAAGAAATTTACGATGAATCCCCGCTGCGTCAAGGAAAGGCTTTCAAGCATTATGGAAAAAATTTAGATGTCCTGAGAAACGACCATATTTCATTTTTGGATCGAAGTCAGTTTATAGGTGCTTTTTACGAAGATAAACTTATTGGTTTTATCAAGTTAGTTCATGGTGATGGTATCTCTCATTTGATGCAAATTATTTCAATGATAGAACATCGTAATAAAGCGCCAACCAATGCTTTAATTTCCGAAGCCGTTCAAATCTGCGCACAGAAGGGTGTACCTTATCTTCATTACGGAATTTGGAGCAGGCATGGCTTAGGAGATTTTAAGAGACACCATGCTTTTGAGCGGCTAGATCTCAAACGTTTTTATATTCCTCTGAGCCTTAAGGGTCAAATTACTTTGGCACTCAGTTTACACCGCCCTGTAAAAGAACTGTTGCCGGAATCATGGCTAAATTTTATTCTAGATATTAGGCGTAAATGGAATCAGTTTAAATATAACCGGTAAAATATTTTATCACTCGGGATAAAGTCATGGATTACCATTCGGCTATTTGTTAAAATAGCGGTATCAGATTATTCTGAATATTTCTTCTTTATTATTCTGAATTGATTGAGTTGAAAAATTTAAAGTTATTGCTGGAACTATTGATCTTGCCAGTAGCCTAGATGTGCTCGACTGTAACAACATTATGGGTCTTGTTCTTAAAGAGGATAACTAATATATGCCAGGAATTGTCGGAATTTTTGGGAGGGATATAAATAAGGAAAGTTCATCTACTCTAACAAAAATGTTAGAGAGTATGGTGCACGAAACGTTTTATACCTCAGGATCTTACACCAATGAACAGCTTCATTTATCAGTAGGTTGGGTCAACCATAAGGATTCCTTTAGCGATTGTTTGCCGATATGGAACAAAACTAAAGATATTTGTCTTATTTTCTCGGGTGAAGATTTCTCAGATGAGCGTTTTTCTCCAACTCGAAATCAAAGCTTTGAAGGTTCCTTTCACCTTAATGCAAACTACCTATTGGATCTCTATGAGGTCCATGGCGAAAAAATGATGCCTCTCTTAAATGGATGGTTTTGCGGGGTAATAATTGATCTTAAAACCAATAGATCATTATTGTTTAATGATCGTTATGGTATGCAACGTCTGTATATTTTTGCAAGCAAGGACATCATCTATTTTGCATCCGAGGCAAAGGCCTTATTGGCTGTCTGTCCCGAGCTGAGACGGTTTGATTATAAGAGTTTGGGTGAGTTTTTCAGTTTTGGTTGTGCATTAGAAAATCGCAGTCTTTTTGCGAATGTAACGCTATTACCTCCGGCATCAATATGGACATTAGATCAGGAACGCAAAATCAATAAGAAATTCTATTTCAAACCGGAAACGTGGGAAGGTCAAAATCAACTTGAACCAGATGAGTTTTACAAAGTCTTCAGAGAAACTTTTATAAAGATTTTGCCAAGATATCTAGAGCCTTCAAATCAGATCGCTATGTCGCTGACGGGAGGTCTAGATACCAGAATGATATTGGCCAACCTTAAACTTGCGCCAGATATATTGCCTGGTTATAGTTTTGGAGGCATGTATAACGAATGTTACGATGTTAAGATCTCTCGCAAAATTGCAAAAGTTATCAATCAACCCCACCAAGTATTTGAAGTTGGAAAACAATTCCTATCGCAATTCCCTGAGCTTGCGAATAAGACTGTTTATATAACCGATGGCGGGCTTGACGTAACAGGCGCTGCAGATCTATATGTTAATCAGTTAGCAAGAAATATTGCGCCAATAAGGTTGACAGGAAATTATGGTAGCGAGATTCTCAGGGGGGCGCGACATCTAAAAGCTGTAGCTCCTTGTCATGGCCTCTTTGAGCCAAGCTTCGAAAAAGACATAATGCTTGCAAGTCATACCCTCGACAGTAACTGGCATGGGCATCCAGTGTCCTTGGCTGCATTTAAACAGTCGCCTTGGCATCATTTTAATAGATTTGGATTGGAGCAATCACAGCTTAGGCTGCGATCACCTTATTTAGACAACGAGTTAGTTAAGCTCATGTTTCAGGCGCCTATCGAGGTACTCCGTAGCAGTGAACTTTCTTTTCGGCTTATTAATGACGGTAATCCTCTGCTTGGCAGAATGATGACGGACAGAGGATTATTGAGTAGAGAACAATCTAATTTAAGCACTCATCTAATTCACTTTTATCGTGAATTCCTGTTCAAGGCTGACTATGCGTTTAACTATGGCATGCCGAAATGGCTCTCAACTCTGGACTACTATGTTTTTGCGCCATTGCATTTTGAACAACTGTTTCTAGGTAGGCATAAATTCCATCATTTCCGGGTCTGGTTTCGAGATGAATTATCAAGTTATATTAAAGAAATTTTACTTGATGACAGAAGTTTAAGTAGATCCTATATAAATAGACAATTTATGGCGGATATAGTTACCGATCACACAAAAGGGCGAGTTAATTACACAACTGAGATAACTAAACTTCTGTCACTTGAGTTACTTCAGCGATCCATGTTTGATAAATAATGGTACTGGGAGACGATAAAAGATGAATGTTGGCAGGAGCGAAATTCATTTAATCGCTATACGATTTTTTGTGATTTCCGAAATGTATTAAGTGCTTCGCGAGAAGTTCGTTTGCAACCTGTGAATAGCAAATCAATGACTTAGAGAGCTCAAGAAATGCCAATGAACTTGTTGCTATTCACTTAACGAACCAATCAATTGATTGGCTAATTTAAAAAACCTGAAATTATGCATATTACTGTTTGTATTTGTACTTTTAAGAGACCGGAATTTCTGAAAGGTTTATTGGATAAACTGTCTTGCCAACTTACTGAAGGGCTTTTTTCATTTTCCTTGGTGATCGTAGATAATGATCGGAACGGAACAGCTTATCCAATTGTTGAGGTGTTTGACAAAATTTCAAAGATTCAAGCAAAGTATTTTGTAGAAGCGGAACAAAATATTTCCCTTGCAAGAAATCGGGCCATAGAAAATGCTGATGGTGACTTGGTTGCATTTATAGATGACGACGAACTTCCCCCCGAAAATTGGTTACTAGTACTTTTTAAAGCCTATATGAGATTTCAAGTTGATGGAATTCTTGCCCCTGTATTGCCTTATTACGAAACTCCCCCGCCGAATTGGATAGTAAAAGGTAGATTCCATGAGAGACCTTCGCACGAGACCGGAACGGTTCTCACGTGGAAACAGACTAGAACAGGAAATGCCTTGCTGCGACGCGATCTTTTCAGAGAAGAGGGAAATTTGTTCAGAGTTGAATTTGGCAGTGGAGGTGAAGACAGGGATCTTTTTCGTCGGCTCATTGATCAGGGCCATAAATTCGTATGGTGCGCGGAAGCCCCAGTGTATGAAATAGTACCTCCGGAAAGACATAAAAGGTGGTTTATGTTAAGACGTGCGCTACTCAGGGGTAAAACCCCTTACAATCATAATTACTTATCCTATGCGAAGTCTCTAATTGCGATACCTTTGTACACAATATTACTGCCATTCTTGCTACTGGTGCAGCATCATTTGTTCATGAAGTATTTAGTCAGTTATTTCGATCATATCGGCAGGGTTATTTCTTTTCTTGGGCTGGATGTCATCAAAGATAAGTACATAACCAAATAAATTTTCAAGAAACTCATGGGCGCAACAGTCAGTGGAGCAAACAATGAACGGCAACGCATTTATAATAAATTTTTCTGATCCAATTTTGATTACTGGAGCCAGCGGATTTATCGGCTCCAAAGTTGTTGAAAATTTAATAGATCATGGATTCACTAATCTGAGATGCCTTGTAAGACCATCTAGTAATCTGGCTTCGCTAAAAAAAATTATCGAGAATAATGAGCATGCCAAAATCCAAATTATTAAAGGTAATTTGCAGTCTCGTACTGATTGTGCTATATGTGCGGAGGGTGTTTCTGTCATCTATCATTTAGCCGCTGGCAGAGGAGAAAAATCCTATGCAGATGCTTTTATGAATTCAGTTGTCACAACACGAAATCTGCTGGATACCATCAGCGGGTCACCGCAATTTAAAAGATTTGTTAATATCAGTTCATTTGCGGTGTATTCCAATCAAAAAATATCTCCAGGAGGCCTATTAGATGAGAGTTGTGCAATTGAAGATGAGCCTCACAAAACAGGCGAGGCCTACTGCTACGCGAAAGTTCGGCAGGACGAATTGGTTATGGACTATGGGGAAAAATATAACATACCTTATGTTATTGCCAGGCCTGCAGTAGTCTATGGGCCTGGAAGCAAGGGGATAAGCGGTAGAGTCGGAATAGGCACGTTTGGTATTTTTCTACATTTGGGTGGCCAGAATAGGATACCCCTTACTTATGTCGATAACTGCGCGGAAGCTATTGTTTTAGCAGGAATAGTTGATGGCGTTGATGGTGAGGTTTTCAACATTATCGACGATAATCCGCCCACAAGCAGAGAGCTTTTGAAAGCATATAAACAGAAAGTAGGGTGGTTCCCTTCGATTTATTTACCCCATTTCTTAAGTCATTTATTATCTTTTGTTTGGGAAAAATATTCTGAATGGTCAGAACGTCAGCTCCCTCCAACATTTAACTGTAAAAGATGGGAAAACTATTGGAAAGGTAATACATATTCCAATAAGAAAATTAAGCAACGTCTAAATTGGAAAGTCAGGATAGATGCAAATGAAGCTATTTCGCGCTATTTTGAATACCAAAATCAAGTAGGAGAAAACAAGTGATCCGGGTTGGAATAATTGGATGCGGTAAGATCGCTGATTCCCATGTTGAACAAATAATTAGAATTAAAGGTGCAGAAATTATCGCAACATGCGATACAGAGGAGTTAATGGCAAAGCAACTTGCTGAGCGGTTTGACATACCAAAGTATTACAGTAGCGCCAGCGACCTATTAGAACAATCAAAACCTGATGTCGTACATATCACGACGCCACCTCAAAGTCATTATTTTCTTGGTAAATTGTGTTTAGAGGCTGGGGCGCACGTCTATATGGAAAAGCCATTCACTGTCAATACGGCTGAGGCTTCTGCCTTAATCGATCTTGCAACAAAAGTAGATCGAAAAATTACTGTTGGACATGATTATCAGTTTACTCATGCGAAACGTAGGATGCGAGAATTGATAAAGTCAGGCTACCTCGGCGGACCACCAATACATATGGAAAGCTATCATTGCTATGAACTTGGCTCGGAAACTTATGCAAAGGCGATTTTAGGGGATAAAAATCATTGGGTAAGGATGTTGCCTGGAGCCTTGATGCACAACAATATAAGTCATGGAATTGCTAGCATTGCTGAATACCTTACCGAGGAAAATCCTTTAGTTATTGCTCAAGGTTACACTAGCGAGTTTCTCAAAGAGCTTGGAGAAGATGACATTATCGATGAGCTTAGGGTTACTATTATTGAGAACGAGTGCAGATCAGCATATTTTACTTTTTCAACACAGATACGTCCGACCTTGCATCATTTCAGGGTTTACGGAAAGAATAATTCATTAGACGTTGATCATGATCAACAAACCTGCATTAAAATCACAGGTAGCAAGTATAAAAGTTATCTTGAAAAATTTATTCCTCCTGTTTTGTTATCAGCTCAATATGCGGCAAATAATCTGACTAACATCAGTCATTTTTTACGTCGTGACTTTCATATGAAAGGAGGTATGAAATACTTAATTGAGGCATTCTATAAATCAATCACTGATAATGCTAGCCTGCCTATTTCTTATAAAGAGATTTTGACAACGTCAAAAATCATGGATGCTATATTTTCCCAACTAAAAGCATCTGTTAAAACTTAACTTGATTACCAACAAGCCTCAGCCACTTTGAACAACCGGTGGGGCATCGGCGGGGTCAAGGCGCAGGTAACCGTTCACGCCTCAGAAGGCAAACAAATCAAAGCCGGGAACGGCAAGCGAAAGGAGGCGCGGGCCACCATTCATCAGCCTTTGCCGACAAATCGTCCATGGGGTGTGCTAGGCTTTGACCTTCAGCCGCTTACGGACATAGGCTTGGCAAGGGCGTGAACCGTTACCCAATGCATGTGATAAGCTAAAGTCATCAGGGCAATGCTTTTATATTTATTTCTCCTGAAGCTTCGCGTGCTTTCTGGTAGAATGTTTTTGGCTTTAGAGGAAATAATCATATTGATGAAATTAGCCTTATTACGAAAGCCCCAGGCGCGGCGTTTGGCTAATGCGCCTTGTGTTGACCCCTCCAGGATGCCGTTGGTGAGGCGGGATGCAACGAAATGGACGAGGCCGTGTCAGTGCGCCTTGACAGTCTTGGCGAAGTCCATAGAGGTAGGTGTTCTTGGCCCTCAGCTCTTTGCACCAATGTGTCAGAAACGTCTGGGCGGAGGCTTTGTCGGGCATAGTCCATAGGTCGTTGAACAGCACTTTCAGGTGGTAGGCAGTTCCTAATGTTGGATGCAGGATGATCAGTTCGGTCAGTTGCGTTTACTGCTTTTCCGAGAGGTTTTCACGGTTTTTCAGGAAGGTGTATTTGTGTCCTTAGTGCCGCGTGTTCCTTACGCTCGACACGGAGGACCCGAACCATCGCCTCGGTGAGCAACTTGACGACATGGAAGCGGTCAAGGTGAGCAGGGTCTCTGGGAAAATATTCATTCACACCAACGATAAAGGCCAGTGAAAATTCAGGCTGGCTTGTTGGATTTGCTCTTTGGCGACGTCTTTGCTTTGCAAGTGTTGCTGGATGTCTTTGAGAGTTTTCTTACCTTTGCCCTCAACGGCATGGATGACCCAGCCTGGTCCAGGTCGACACCGAAGGTGACATAATGGTGTCCCTTGCATATGGACGTCTCGTCGATGCCGAGTTGTTCGATCCCGGATGGATTGTACGCTAAGTGCGCCTTGCCGACCCAATGGTTGAATGCGATCCAGATACGCTGCGGGTTGACGTGCAGCAGCGGTTGGCCGCCATTTCCCGCTCGATCATTGCCATTACCAACGCTTCGAAGAAGAACGTGAAGCCGCTGCCGGGTCGCGCCCACGGAACACGGAAGCTGACTACCTTACCGTCCGGGAGGATGCGCGGCGCAATGCAGATAAACAGGTATGTTCGAAAAAGTTTAGGTGCTGCCACTGGCGTTCAACCGTATCATGGACCGGACATAACGTTCCCAAGGAATCGGGAAAGCGCGAACCCGATGTAAAGGTGTAGCTCTTTGCGTCTACTTGCGCCGGCTGCGAAATTCAGGTCGGTAATTTGCCAGGGCGACTGTAGTCCCAAGGCGAGGCTGAATGATGCTTCACAGTTCATGGGGGTATTTTCGCATTACCTACTGCGAATCACATAGAACCATTTTTTTCGATGGACTATAGTTACTATGCATGACTAAACATAAGCGCTTAACAAAAAGTTTACCTGTGTCGTTTTCTGACGAAACCCGCAAACAAAGGGCGAAAAAGCCATGAATACCTGTTGATTTATTGCTAAACGCTTATTTATATTGGAAAGAAACTTCGGAAATATGAACAATTTTTGAGAGGTGTGAAAGGGATGAGTAATTTTTACGAGCTACCTGAGCCCATAAAACTAGATAACTGGCATGAAGAAAAGGCGGTTATGGCTGCCCATATCAGAGAAGTAAGCGGCGGTGAGATTCCACTCCAAATCCTAGAAGCAGGATGTGGTACAAGTTGGGGGCTTGATCTTAAAGATATACCGTATATATTGTCAGGTATAGATCTTGATCAACATGCTTTGGATCTGCGGCAAAATCAGGAGAAAGACCTGGATATTGGGATTTATGGTGATCTTCGTACCGTGATGCTGGAAGAAGGGAAGTACGATGTCATATTTAATTCCTATGTTCTGGAGCATGTAAGTGGGGCTGAGGATGTATTAATTAACTTTGTACGATGGCTGAAACCTGGCGGCATCTTAGTTTTGGTGATCCCTAATAGAGATTCAGTTTGGGGATTTATGACACGGATGACGCCATTTTGGTTCCACGTCTTTTTTAGAAAGTTCATTACAGGCGATCGCGATGCTGGGAAGCCTGGTTATGCACCTTACCCAACATTTTATGATAAGGTAGTTTCGAGAAAGGGAGTCTATGCTTTTTGTAAAAAACATAGGCTTAGCATACAAGCAGAGTATTCTGTGGGGCATGGTCGGCGAAACAAAAGCTGGGGCGTTCATGCTTTACTTGTATCGTTCATCTGGATGATACACTTTGCTTCGTTAAAAACACTTTCGGCAAAACACGCAAATTTGATCTACATTATAAAGAAGTCACCTGAAGATCCGTAATAAGTGTTACAGTCGATTTTTTCGGCACCCCAGAATTAAGGCTGAGCAGCAATAGAATTGTCAAGTTCCGTAAGATTATGTATGACTGAAATGAATCTGTCCGGCTCTTTTTCCTGCCGCGCCTTGAGTGTCTGAAGAGGATAAAGATGAGCAAGTGCCGTTGTGGTATTTGGCCATTATAGAGTTTCAGATAGTGATCGATCGTGATGGCGAGTTCGCTGGCGCTGAGAAAGCGGGTGCTTCTGAGCAAGTCAGCGGTGCGTCCATTGAAGCGTTCGACCCATGCCGTTAGTTTGCGGATGGCGAGGGGAATCAGACGGTGTTCAGCCTCGGGGCCTTGCAAGCTTAGTCGAAAGGATGCTTTTCGCTGGGTTCGCGTTCGCCTTGAGCGGTAAAACGATCGGTGAATTCTTTGCCATTGTCGGTCAGGATTGTGAAATATACCCAGCGACTGGCGCGATCGAAGGCCACGCAAAGGTAGGATTATCGGGTTTCGCCGGACATTTTCGGAAGTTCTTTGGGATCGATCGTAAGCGGCCAACGGAACCACAAAGCCATGACTAAATCGTTATGATTTAATTCGCGAAGCGAAGTGGCAGCAGCTCGTATTCTGATTTATTTGAACAGTCAAAATCCTAACATAAGTGAATAGCAACAAGTTCATTGGCATTTCTTGAGCTCTCTAAGTCATTGATTTGCTATTCACAGGTTGCAAACGAACTTCTCGCGAAGCACTTATCGGTGGAAACGAATTTTTATCCCAAGTGTTCAACTTGCGTCAAGAAATACAAATTTTTCCGCATTGATTTGCCTTTCAGATTAATCCGGTGTGCGTTGTGCATCGGTTCTAAAATGGCATCGGCTAACGTATTATCGCCAATCGATTTGATACCATTGGTCGGTAGGCAATTGACTGAGGATGGCGGTAGCGGATTGTTCATGGCGATCATCCATGATTTCCATTACTAGATTACGTAGCACCCTCAGCCCATTTCTAGAGTCGAAGAATTAACGTAAGACACGGGTAATTCAGGAGCAATGACCATGCAAGGGTGCCCTATATAACACCGCCTGGAGCCTCAAACACAAGCTGATGCAAGTGATGCTGGAGAGCGAAAGACAGCAACCGCTTGGAGGCCGTATTGAGTTGGATGACGCTTACTGGGCTGGCGTGCATGCCGGCAAACGCGGACGCGGCGGAGGCAGCGAAAACAAGACACCCTTTTTAGCGGCCGTGGAAACCACCGAGGACGGCAGACCCGTGCGCATGAAAATGCACAAGGTGAAAGGCTTTCGCAAACAGCAGGTCAAACACTGGTGTCAAGCGCAGGTCAAAGCCGGCAGCCATGTCGTTACGGATGGCTTGGGAGCCTTTCAAGGGCTGGATGAAGCGGGGGTGGATCATGAAGTCGTGACCGGGAGCGGCAAAAAAAGTGTCGAGAACCTCGCCTTTTTTTGGGGCAACACGCTTTGCATGGCACTTATCACGCCCTCAACAGCCGTCATTTACCACGCTATTTGGCGGAGTTCGAATACCCAACCGTTGTTTCGACCTGGCCAGCATGGTGCCCTGGCTACTTCGTGCCTGCGCCTTGACCCCACCGATGCCCCGCCGATTGCTCCAAGTGGCTGAGGCTTGTTGGTAATCAGGTAACTCAATTTTATATAAGCGTGGATTTAACCATTGTAGATATGAAATTTTTTTTAATGAAAAATGGACTCATATTAGGACTAATGTATCTTTGGGTTCTAATGAACACAATTTTGTAAATTCTTGAGAGAACTTTTGTTATAAAGAATCCACCTCTATTACGAACAGATTGATCACTTCGCTAAAGTGTTCCCTTAATGATAGATGATGGGGCGATGATTAGTAATGGCGAGACCTCGTTTTAGAAAAATAATGACACCACAATTAGCTTTATTCAGTTCATTTATCTTCACTTGGTGGCTGTTTCGGAGAGATAGAAATTTGCACCCAATGCCTTCGCTGGCGGCCTGGATTCCATTGGTATGGATTTTCATTATTGGATCGAGATCAATTACAGACTGGTTGGGAACCGGTGGAGATAATTCAGTTTCCCCTCAAATCTCCGAAGGGAGTCCCTTAGATGCCACTGTTTACTTTGTTTTAATAATTGGAGGCGGCATTACTTTATCGAAGCGCAAAGTAAATTGGAGTGAAACTTTCGCTGAGAACCGATGGGTCTTTGCATTGTTTACATATTGGCTAATTAGTGTCTTTTGGGCTGAAAACCCATTTGTTGCGATCAAGCGATGGGTCAAGGATTTTGGCAATATTATTATGGTAATGATAATTCTGACAGAATCTGATCATATTCATGCTATGAAAGCAATATTCCTAAGATACTGTTATGTGGCTTTACCACTTTCGGTAGTATTCATTAAATATTACCCTGACCTTGGCCGATATCTTGATTCTTTTCTTTGGGAATATGCTTATTGCGGTATCACAACCGAAAAGAATGCTCTTGGGGCTGTTTCGTTCGTCTCAGGCATATTTTTAGTTTGGAATTTATTCGAAATGAAAGAAAAAAACCAAGCTAAGCAGATTGATAAAAATACGATATCCGCTGCTCCGGTATCCTTATCTCGAATAAAGCGAAAGATTACTCCGATTGCATCGGAGCAAAGTAAGATTCATAGCTCAGTTTCAAGCGATCGTCAACAATATCGAGTAACAAATGAACTCAGATCTGTCGGAAAAATGGATTATTTGAGTCATGCGTTGCTTATATTTATGGTAATTTGGCTAATAGAAAAAGCAAATAGCTCGACTGCGCTTGTTTGTTTTATTATGGGCACAGGTATTATTTGCATCCTAAGAAGTTCCTTTGGCAAAAGACAACTCAAGTATCTTGGGTTGTATTGTTTTATAGCAGTATTGCTCATAGTCATATTAAATATGGCTCCTGAGATTACAACGAGTATTCTTGATATGTTAGGCGAGGACTTAACCCTCACCGGACGTACCGATCTATGGGAACAATTACTTCGGACGCCCATCAATCGTCTTCTTGGAGAAGGTTACCAAAGTTTCTGGGGAGAGACAGAGATCACGTCACTCATTGTAGAGAAATTGAGATTAGTTTTTACTCCAAATCAAGCACATAACGGTTATTTGCAGACTTATTTGGATGGTGGATTGATTGCGATTAGCCTACTGTTTGGGTTGATTATTACAACCGCTCTCAAACTGAGGAGGGATGTTTTACTCGGAGAAAAGTATGGGATACTATGTTTTACCTTTCTTGTTCTTTCTGTTTTCTATAATTGGACAGAGGCGATGTTTAATCGCCTTAGTCTTGTCTGGTTGATACTGCTCATTGCTGCGATGAAATATCCGCGTCGAGACGTTTTTGATCTATATAAGACAGTAACAAATAGCAATAACAATAAGAGTCCCTATGCTGCAAGCTATGTTTCTAGACAAGGGCTGCGATCCGTTAACAAATCAAATTAAGGTATGCATCCTATGAACATTTCCCAATTTCATGTACGTGTATTTGGCCGCTACCAAAGAGTTCTAGCAGACATTACATATAGACGCGTAGTAAAGATGAATAATCGTATTCCCTTTATTTCATTTACATTTGACGACTTTCCCAGATCGGCCCTATATACAGGAGGTGATATCCTATTCCGTTATGGTTTGAGGGGCACCTATTACGCATCTTTAGGCTTGATGAATACCGATGGGCCAACCGGTAACATTTTCGTTCCTGATGATATCGAAAAATTACTTGCTCAAGGACACGAATTAGGGTGCCACACATTTGCTCATTGCCATTCGTGGGATACCAAGCCAAAAACATTTGAGTCTTCAATACTGAAAAACAAGTTAATTCTTAGTACACTAGTTCCCGATGCCGACCTCAGTTCTTTTAGCTATCCAATAAGCGTTCCTCGACCCAGTATAAAGCGCATTGCCGGGAAATACTTCAATTCATGTAGATGTGGAGGTCAAACATATAATGCGAAGGCAGTTGACCTAAATTACTTGAAAGCGTTTTTTCTAGAAAAAAGCAGAGATGATATCCAGACAATAAAAAAATTGATTGACGAAACTTGCCTAAATAATGGTTGGTTGATATTTGCAACTCACGATATTAGTAAAAAACCTACACCTTATGGGTGCTTACCACAGTTTTTCGAGGAAGTTGTGAGGTACTCGCAGGATTCCAATGCTAGAATCTTGCCGGTTGGCAAGGCACTGGAGGAAATTTTGCTGAAAACAAACACTTGAAGTGGCTACACTAGGCCGGGCACACTGATTTAAAATAGCGTAAGCGTTTAGCCCATCTCGTTATACACAATTTGCATAATTCTGTAATCTACCGGGTTTTTTCTGACCAAGGACGGGTAGGCGCAAATGGGGTGGGCAAGAAAGGAATTTCTGGGTAAGTGCACGTCCCAATTACCGAGTCATAACCGTTTTCCCCTGATTCAATTCCCGGTATAAAAAGGTAGCAGTTCGTCGATGCGACTGTTTGCCCATCAGGATCTCTTTCAACCAAGCCGCTGGATCAAAGCCATTGAGCTTGGCGGTGCCAAGCAAAGACTGAATCGCAGCGGCACGTCGGCTTCGATGGCAGCAGGGCGATGCGCTGCAAAGCCTCCAGCGCCATGGGGCTAGCGTTGGTCTGGTGCAGATCAAAAAATTTGCTGTAACCGTTCGCGCCCTTGCCAAGCCCGTGTCGATTGTTAGAAAACGTAACCATCCTGGCTTTGATTTGTTTGCCTCCTGGGGCGTGAACGGTTACCGGCTGAGGCTCTGAATTTGGCTGTATAAGTATTGGGTTTTTCTGGTTTCATTAGGGTTCACTCTTTGCTTAAGGGGATTTTAAACAGTGTGTCCGGTTTAGTGTAGCCATATCATAAGGCTAGTTTTAAAACCCGAATTTGGCTGCCGACAAGCGCGCCTGAGCGATGCAGGACTGACCGCTATAGTGAACCGCCCCGGGTTTGATGGAGGCTTCAACTTTTGAGAAGATGAAGCTATGAAAGAGAAAACCACAAACCATTATTCACCCGAATTTCGGGAACGAGCGGTTCGCTTGGTGCGGGA